>RDXM01000142.1 GCA_004292595.1 Candidatus Kapaibacterium sp.
TGTTGATATGAAGAGGTTTGAAGTTCTTCAATATCGGCACAATGAACCCTTTTTTATACTTTTTTTGCTACTCCACGTTTGAATGGGGTGCTACCTTTACTTGAGCAAGCGAGCTTTTTGTTTTGCTTCCGAGAGCGTTTCGGTGGAGTGCATATCCTGACCTAAGTAGAATTGCTCAATCGTACCGAGCATTTCTCCTACTTCAGTATTCAATTCGCGGGTGTCTTTTGCAACACTTTGGACAATTTTCAAGTTTGAGTTGGTTACTTGCGAAATTGCCTCAATATTTTTACCAATATGCTCGGCTGTAACGGATTGCTGTTCAGCCGCCGCAGCCACTTGGTAAATCATGTCGCCTACGTTGCGAATGGAGGACACAATCGTTTCCAATGCTTTGCCAGCGTTTTCTGCAAGATTGATACCGCTTTTTACCTGCTCCGCGCCTGTTTGTGCGGCTTCTACGGCAGTAGAGGTATCTTGCTGAATCGTGCGAATGGTTTTGCTAATTTCCTTTGTCGCTTTTTGCGTACGCTCGGCGAGCTTGCGCACTTCATCGGCAACAACCGCGAAGCCGCGTCCTGCCTCGCCTGCACGTGCTGCTTCGATAGCGGCATTCAGCGCAAGAAGGTTTGTTTGGTCGGCAATTTCTTCAATAACCTGCACAATTTCACCAATCTGCGCCGACGACGTGCCGAGTTTGTCAATCATTTGCGTTGTTTCGGTTACAATTTCTGCAATGCGGCGCATTCCTTCTACTGTTCCTAACACCGTTTCCTGACCATTTTTTGCAATTTTAATCGTATCGTTCGCAAGCTGCGTGGTTTTGTTGATATTTTGTGCGGTCTCGTTGATGGTGGAAGTCATTTCTTCAATCGCTGAGGCAACTTCATCGGTTTGGCGGGCTTGCTGGACGCTACGGTCAGCAATTTCGTTGGATGAAACAGCAATTTGCTCAAACGAACTTGCCACACGCCCTGATGTATTGCCAATTTGAGCAATCATGCGGCGCAGACCAAGAATTGTTGTATTCAGGACGGAAATAAGTTTGCCTACGTCGTCGTTGCGATGAATTTCCAACTGATGGCTGAGGTCGTTGTTGTACATTGCTTCCAACACAATCGAAATGCGGCTTACTTGATGCTTCAAGTATTCACGCTCTTCGTGCGAGTGTTTTGCTGCTGCTTCGATGGTTTTATTTTGTTCGCCCGTTTGGCGCAAAAGTTCTTGCGTTTCATTCTGCGAGGTACGAATCCGCGATACCATTTCATTGAAAGCGCGGCTCAGTTCGCCAGCCTCATTCCGCGATTCGTTCTGGACGTTTTGATTGAGGTCGCCTGCACTGACCTTTTTTGCTGCACTGTTCAACTGGTGGATAGCCTTGACCACGCGCCGCGCAAAAGCAAAAATCACACCCGAACAAATAAGCGCACCCAAAATACCAATCACCGTCAGAGAACTCACGCTGCGCGTAACGGCTGCGGTCATAGTGCGAGTATTAATGCCAAGCACAACCTCGCCAATTTTTTCTTTGGTATTTGCAATAATTGGTACAATCGCAATCGCATCCGAGCCGCTTGTAAAGGCTTTTTCTTCGGTTTCAATGAGCGTTTTTAATTCGCGGTATTCATTGGGGCATTTTTCATAGCCGCTCGTGTAAATCGAATCGCCGTTTTTCTTTTTGACAATGATAAAACTAAAATTGTGCAACTGCAACACGCCCGCAACTGCATCGGCAACGGACTGGCGATTATCAAAATCTAAGCCCGGCACCGCAGATGTTGCGGCGATAAGCGCAATCGCTTTTGTTTCATCTTCCATCAGTGCCGACCCGCTTTTGCGCTGTTGTACAAGAGAGGTTATCACATTTACCGCCGTCAGCGTAGCGACCGCAAGCGTGGCGACAAGAGCGATTTGCCACCCGATAGAGGAACGTAAAAGTTTTATCATAGATGTACGCGGGAAATTGAAGGGGAGAAAGAGTCGTAGAACATTGTTGTCAAGAGAGGTGAAAAGTGGATTGAGTTGAAACAAATGTATGATTCATTTGATTATAGCGGTGTTTATCGAAAAACGTACACCGAAACATTCTTTGAGAGGCAGCATTATAGCGGCGTTATATTCTCCAATATAATATCTTCAATACAGAGGGTGCATGATATCAGCGAAAGAACGAAAGAATGATACTGCACAAGAGTAGCCGCAATACTTTTTTTTCTATGCACATCTCAACAAGACCTTACCGAAACACAACTGAACTGTACTCATCTGAAATATGAATGCTCGAAAATACAAAACGAAAGACCTTCAACGCAAGATTTATTCACCTTTTCAGAAAGTTTTTTTTGAGATTTTTCATACCTTTGGCGTTATTGATGCGTGAAGGAGATTTTTACGCTATTTTCGCGCTATAAAACCCGCAATCTTTGAGCAAATTTTTGTAGTTTTGGGTTTTGTGCATAAGTATTATATCGTATATCTTGAGTTCAAAATATATGCTTTGCGCTCATAACTATTGCTCACTACCATTGCCAGATATGCCTACTCCTCCCTCTTCGCTTCACGTATCGCTTTCCCAAGCCCCGCTTGCTCGCCTTGATTCTTTGCGGTATATTCTCGAACGCTCCGAAGCTATCTATCCAAAGGAACAAGCACTTGCGCTTGCTGTGGCGGCAGAAGCATTGGGAAATGCAGAAGTTTTGCGAGATTGTCTTACGCTCGGCCTAGAGTACGGCGCAACACCGCATGAATTCTACGAAGCGTTTTTACAAACCTATCTTTTTGCGGGATTTCCAGCAGCACTGGAAGCAATCGCGCTCTTGCATACAGTCTGCAAAGAGCGCGGACTGAGATTTGATGCGCCTTCCAAAGCAGATATTGATGTGGCGCATTTCCAAGAACGCGGACAGCAGCTTTGCGAGGCAATTTATACCACAACGTATAGCAAGATGCGTACCAATCTACAAACACTCTCGCCCGACCTCGCCGAATGGATGATTGTCGAGGGATATGGAAAAACCTTGTCGCGCGAGGGCGTACTGCCACGTCTGCGGGAATTACTCATTGTGAGCGTTTTGGCAGTAACGGGCTGGAAAACACAATTATACTCGCATTTGCGCGGCGCAATGAATCTTGGTGCGGCACCGATTGAGTGCATTGATATTTTGAACAATTTAGATGTTTTTGATGAACCTCATATTCAAGAACGTGTTCGCGCTGCAAAGCTCGTATTGGAGAGCGTTCTGGGGAGAACTACTCATGCGTAATGCCGTCAATACCGATATGAACCCAGCAAAAACACAGAAAGCTATTGTGCTTTTTTTGTGTGGAATAGTGCTGAGTGGTTTGTTGTGTACCACACCAATTCTTGCCCAGCCGAGCGCAGCAGCACTGACCTCCGCGCAATCCGATTCGCTGGCTGCTAAAGCTCTTGCCGACTTGCGCAGCGACTTGGCGAATCTTTTTGCCGATTCTGCGATTGCCAATGCGCACGTTGGTATTCATGTTGCATCTTTAAAGTCGAAAGAGGTGCTTTTTGCCAGAAATGATACCAAATCTTTTGTGCCTGCCTCCAACATGAAAATCGTTTCGACGGCTGCGGCAATGGACTTTCTGGGGGCGGATTTTCGCTACACAACAACTGTATTTTTAGATGGATTGCTCAAAAAATCAAGTGGTGAATTTGTTGGAAACGTCATTATTCGCGGTGCTGGCGACCCCTCGATGTCGCAGTATTTCTATCCCGACCCGATGAGCATTCTCCACCAGTGGTGCGATACCTTCGATTCGCTTGGTATTCGCTCAATTCGCGGCAATATCGTCGGCGACGATTCCTATTTGGAAGACGAACCTTGGGGCGAAGGCTGGTCGTGGGACGACATTCCCTATTCCTTTTCTGCGCAGCTTTCTGCGCTTTCGTTCAATGACAATAAAGTAGATATTATCGCCAAACCCGCATTCTCGCTGGGGCAAATCGCCGATGCGATGGTCATTCCGACCACGAACTACGTGAGCGTCGTTAATTCGGTGCGGACAGTCCCGAAGGATTCTGCAAACGGTATCAATGCAACGCGACAAGCCTATTCTAATGTTATTTATCTCTCTGGCACGATTGCACCGCCCGCCGATTCCACCCAAGAACCGCGCCGCACCTCGTCTGTCGCAGTAGATAATCCAACATTATTTCTTGTTTCTCTCTTCAAGCGCACCCTCTCGGAGCGAGGAATTACCGTGCGTGGCAGCATTTACGATGCAAAGCAATGGGATGATAAAATTGCCTATACTGAATTACGCCCTGTTGCTTATACGACCTCGCCACCGCTCAAAGATATTATTCGCAATATCAACACCATCAGTAATAATCTTGCTGCCGAGCTTGTTTGGCGGACGGCAGCAAAGGAATTTTCTGGTAAAGGGAGCGCGGAAAAAGGCGAAGTGCTGGTACAAAAATTCATGGAAAAAAATGGTCTCTCCACCAAAGGCATGATTGTTGCTGATGGTTCTGGCTTGTCGCGGTTCAATATTATTTCGCCAAAGCACCTTGTTGGTATTCTGACGGCAATGCATAATTCCCGCAACAAAGCAGCATTTACGCGCTCGCTCGCAGTACCAGGCGAAAAAGGTACACTCCAAAGTCGCCTCAAAAATACCATCGCAGCAACAGCCGTAAAAGCGAAAACTGGTACGCTCACCAATGTTTCGTCGCTCTCAGGCTACATCACGACCCGCGACCAAGAGCCGCTTGTTTTCTCTATGATTTTCAATAACTATACTGTTTCTTCTTCGATAATACGAAACATCCAAGACCTTGTATGTATGAGGCTTGCAGGATTTTCGCGTCGGTAAAGAATTACCATAAATTAAGCTCCCAATTTCACTCATTTATATCACCGTAAAGAAAGCATGACAACAAGTATTGATGCCAGCTCGCTTCTCAAGAACGACCCGCAAAATATGTATGAGGTTCTAAAAAACTTTCCCACGCAAGTGCGCCAAGCAATAGATATTGGGGCGAAAGCCGCATACTTTCACAACAAAGATCGCTTTCGGACGCTTGTTTTTTCGGGTATGGGTGGCTCTGCTATTGGTGGCGACTTGATTCGTTGCGCCTTGCAGGGCTATGGCGTGGATGATTTTGCGATGATTGTCAATCGCTCCTACAATCTGCCGGCTGGCGTGGATGCGCACACAGCCTTTATCGCAAGCAGTTATTCTGGGAATACAGAAGAAACAATCGCAAGCTACCGTGCGGCTTCGACGCGCACTCAGCGACGGCTGTGCATTGCCACTGGCGGCGAATTAGCACGCTTAGCCACAGCAGAGAATACACCGCTTATTACTATTCCCAGTGGCTTGCAGCCGCGCTGTGCTGTGGGGTATTCATTCTTTCCCGTCATGCTCACACTCGCCCTGCATGGCGCGATGATGTCCGAAACACGGGCATCTATTCTTCACGCTATTCATCGTATTCCAAAAGCACTCGACGCGCTTGCCGAGCAATACTGCCAGCCCAATCCCGCCACCAATCCCGCTTTCGCGCTTGCCCAGCAGCTCAAAGGAACAATTCCCGTGTTCTATTCTCCGCCGCTCTTAGAAGCTGTAAACTTGCGCTGGCGCGGGCAGATTCAGGAAAATGCAAAGCAGGTTGCTTTCGGGAATATTGTGCCAGAAATGAACCACAATGAAATCAACGGTTGGGTTATGCCAAACGAATTGATGAAACATTTCACGGTCGTCTTTTTAGGAATGACGCAACTACCGCACGCCCGCATCAATCTTCGCTTTGAGGCAATGCGCAATATTCTGAAACCGAAAGTACATCAGCTTTTGGAAATCAATGCCGAGGGCGAAACTTTCTTAGAGCAAATGTTTATGCAGGTGATGTTGGCGGACTGGACAAGCTACTGGCTCGCGCTTCTGAATGGTCTCGACCCTTCGGAAATTCCTGATATTCTCGCATTAAAAGACTATATGACCGAAAAAGGATAAGAAACAGGTAGAAAACAGGTAGGAGCAGATAATGCGCTGTCTGCGCTGCTCGCTCTTTCGCAACATTCTCGTTGCGCTTTTCTTTTCTTCTCAGCTTTCACAACACTCGTATCTATGAACTATCCAGAGTTTCATTTCACCAATGGCGCACAAATGCCCGTTGGAACAATCTATGGCATCGGAAAAAACTATGCCGCTCATGCCCGCGAAATGGGCGGCGAAGTTCCTGCCTCGCCTATGGTATTCATCAAGCCGCCCGCCGCATTTGTGAATGCTGCTCCCAGCGACAACGCCCAAACACCGCATCTTTCCTTGACAAATAACCTTCATTACGAAGTGGAACTTGTTGTGGTCATTGGCAGCGACTGTCGTAATCTACCCAAAAGCGAGGCTGCAAGCGTGATTGCGGGCTATGCTGTCGGATTGGATATGACGCTCCGCGACCTCCAAAGCGAAGCCAAAACAAGCGGTTCGCCGTGGGCAGTTGCCAAAGGCTATGCTGGTTCGGCACCATGTTCGCAGATTATTCCCGCCGACGATTTGGCGCAATATCCAGAATTTCAGTTGGAATTATACGTCAATGATACCCTCCGCCAGCAAGGTTCGACGCGCCAGATGGAGCGAGATGTTGCGACCTTGATTGCTTATCTTTCCACCGTTTTTACCCTGCGCAAAGGCGACTGTATTTTCACTGGCACACCCGAAGGCGTTGGGCGCGTTGTTGCTGGAGACCGCATATATGCTCGGCTTTCGCATCCTGAGATGACAAGTCTCGACCTCAGCGTCGTTGTTGTTGTAAGTCATTTTGATAAAACTGTCTAATTTTATTCGTGATTTTATACTATTTGCTTTAACACTTGATTTTACGCCACTTTTGCGGTATCTTTGACTACCTTTTTTGAACAAGCCGCACGGTTTTCGTGCGAAGCAACTACAGTTCTTAAAGCTCGTTCTTTCACAGATGCAGATATGCGGTTGCCGCTCAAAACCTTTCGTAGCGGCGTAAAATCTGAACGTTTATCAACCTGTAAAGGTAGTCGGGAATGTTGTGTTTCGGTACAACTACTCGATAGAGGCAGTGCGGTTCTGCCCGTGCAAAAGATTACTTTTGCATAAAGATTTTTAATACTTCTTTACAGTTTTATTAAAAATCATATCGTAGATGCCACATAAACACAACGTACGTTTCAAAACCAGACAGAGACAACTCACGCCCCATTTTCAACAATTCATTCCCCTTTTTCCAAAAAATAGCCTTCTCCCGTGTACTTTTGAGCGAACAACACTTCACAATACCGCTCATTTTTGAACGCTTATTTTTTTGGAGAAAGCTCATGGAAACCGCATCAATTCTACCCTCTCAAAAATCTGGACGCTTCTTCGCGCTTGACTGGCTGCGCGTTGGGGCGTTTTTATTGCTTGTTCCCTATCATACGGGAATGTTTTTTGTAACGTGGGATTTTCACTTCAAAAACCCCGAAACCTCGCATTCGATTGAGTTTCCGATGCTTTTTGTCAATGGCTGGCGATTATCCTTGCTGTTTTTGATTGCTGGCATTGCTTCTGCGCAAGTTCTCATGCGGGTTTCGAGGAAAAAATTTGCAAAAGAACGCTTCAAACGACTTTTTATTCCGATTCTTTTTGGAATTTTCGTCATTGTACCGCCGCAGATTTATTACGAACATTTGTTCAATCATACCCGCCAGTACGCATCATATCTGGATTTCTGGGCAACGGTCTTTCAATTCCAACCATATCCGAAAGGCTCGTTTTCGTGGCATCATCTGTGGTTTGTGGTCTATATTTTTGTGTATTCGCTCTTGCTGCTTGCCTTGCACACATACTTCCAAACACCGCATGGAACAAGGCTTTTGGACAGATTCACTAATTACTTCACGCAGTCGTATCGCTTGTATTGGATAATTCTCCCGTTTCTTTTCCTCACGCACACGCTTGGACCGCTTTTCCCCACAACGCATGATTTAATCAACGATTGGAACAATCTCACGCAAACATTTTTGGTATTTCTCTGGGGCTACGCGATTGGCTCGCGCTCGGAGGCGTGGATGCAAGCATTTGTGCGCCTACGCAGGAATGCGCTCGTGCTAGGAATTATCACCATTAGCGCGTATTTGTTCTATTTTACGTGGTATGATATTTGGTTTCCCGCCGCCAATCCCGCATGGTACGTGTACGTGCCGATGCGCTCTGTGCGCAGCTTTAATGGGCTGTTGTGGCTGGTTGTGCTTATCGGTTATGCAACGGTACATTTAAATTTCTCGAATCGCTTTTTGCGCTACGCAAATGAGGCTGTGTATCCGTTTTACATCGTGCATCAAAGCGTGATGCTGGTTGTGGGGTATTACGTTTTGTTGCAGACGTGGGGAATTGCGGCGAAGTTCGCGCTCGTTGCCGCTTTGACGTATCTTGTTTCGTGGGCGTTGTACGAAATCATTCGGCGTGTTAATATTTTGCGTCCATTGTTTGGCTTGAAGTCGTTCCAGAAAAGCAGGAGCATTGATTCCAAAAATGTCTCTGTTGCATAATTCAATCTCAATAACGATGAACCCAAATCTTCTTCCCATGACACCATCATTTGTAAAACGAGTGTTACTGCCGCCCGCAGCAGCACTTGTGTTCTACGGATTTATTCGCTTGACAGCAGATGGCTCGTGGAGCGAAACATTCATCAACCTTGAAAGACCGCTTAGGAACTACATCGAAGAGATTATCGCAACAATAGTTTTGTTCTACGCGCTTTTGGAGGGAGCGATTGTTGTGCGCCGCCATCTGGCGAAACGGTATGGCGCGATACTCCTCAAAAGCGCGTATTTGCTGAAGGAATCACAGTGGATAGCGATATTTTTTCTTGCTCTCATCAACGCTTTCGGACTACCATTTACCGCGCTCACCGACGATGGTTTGTCCTTCAACGATGCATATGTGCTGAATGTAACTGGCGTTGGGTGTACTATAGTGTACCTCGCAAGCACTCGCGGACGAGATTACATCAGGCTTTTCAACCAAGCGGAGCTTGATTTGGAACGCTACAAACAAGAACACGCAACGGCGCAATTTCAGGCTCTTCAGCACCAGCTGAACCCGCATTTTCTCTTCAACAGCCTGAACACCTTGTCATCACTCGTTCACCGCGATGCCGATGCTGCCGATGATTTTATTCGAGAACTAGCAAAAGTGTATCGTTACGTGCTGGATGCTGCGAAGCAAGAAACCGTGCCGCTTCGCACGGAGTTGGCATTTTTGGAATCCTACGCGCATTTGCTCAAAACCCGCTTCAAATCTGCCTTTGAGATAAACATCGAAATTCGAGAGGAATACTTGGATTTACGCTTGCCGCCGATGACCTTGCAAATTTTAGTCGAAAATGCCGTCAAACACAATATTGTTTCCACCCAAAAGCCGCTTCATTGCTCAATTTCCGACACAAACAATGCGTGTTTGCTCGTAAAAAACAATCTTCAAGAACGCTCGGAAAAAGATACGTCGTCGTCGGTGGGCTTGGCAAATTTGCAATCGCGCTATGAATTTCTGAACAAGCGTGAAGACGGCATACAACCTCGTGTTTCACTCACAGAAACAGAGTTTTTAGTAACGATTCCACTCTTGGAGGATTAATGGCGGACAGAGAATGTTGATGTTGCACAAATGCTTTTTTCGGAATTACTCGTAATGATTTTTGCAACCAAGAATCACAACGACTTCACCTTGAACACGATACACAAAACGATGATCATTTGTGATGCGCCGCGACCAACAGCCTTGCAGCGCGTGTTTAAGAGGTTCTGGTTTTCCGATTCCCGTAAATGGTGTTCGTTGAACCTCGCCGAGTAATCGCGCAATTTTATCGAAAATTTTCTTATCTACTGTTGCCCATTCGATAAAATCTTGCATGGCGATGGGGTCAAATTGTACACTTTTCATGCTGGGACAAGTTCAGGGTAAATAATTGCCTCGGTTGGATGCGCCCCAGCGAGTATTTTCTCCACATCAACAGTAATCAAATTTCCAGCATCCGCATTCTTGATTGCCTCAAGTAATCGTGCGCGATTTGCTGGATTTTGCATCAAAAACTCCGTTTCATCCATTGTACCATCTTCTTCCAAGTGCCCATGAGAAGCGGCTTCGACGGTAATTTTTAATGTGTTTTTACGAAATAACGGCTTGAGTGCATCCAGAAAATGTGCGTCCAGTTCGTCTTCGGTGATGTAAAAGACTGTTTGCATAGCGCGTCCTGATAATATGCGGGTTTGTGAAGAAAAACACTTTTCCAAAACTACGCTTTTTAGCATATTTTGCATAGTGTTTTTTGGGCGAAAAGGTTGATGTCATTCACGGACATCGGCACAATCAAACATTCCATCACTTTCTCATCGTGTCAATGAACATCCTCATCCTCGAAGACGAGCAAGAAGCAGCGCACCGCTTAACTATGCTCCTCGAACGTTACGGGCGCGAAGAAGGCGTAACGATGCGCTTTCTGGGAGCGATTGAATCTGTGCGGGATGCTCTTGCCTATTTTCAACAAATGCCCACAGAGCGCACCAATGCTGATGTTCCCGACGTTGTATTTGTAGATATTCACCTTGCCGATGGCTCAAGTTTCGAGGTTTTTCGCCATGTTCAGGTGGATATTCCCGTTATTTTTACGACGGCTTACAACGAATACGCGCTTCATGCCTTCAAGGTTCACAGCATCGCATATTTGCTAAAACCCTTTGGTTATGCGGATATTCAAGCGGCACTGAGGAAATTAGCGGTGCAGAAGCAGTTTTTTCAAGGAAGTAGCAATCCCAGTAATAATGCGGCTTTAGAGGAATTTCGTGCAGCGTTGCAGGAAGCACATCTTGGCGCACAACAAGCTCAAAAACGCTTCAAAACACGCTTTCTTCTTCACGCAGGGGAAACAATGACGATTGTGCCAACGAAGGATATTTACTACTTTTATGCAGAGGGGAAAATTGTGAGCATTGTGCTGGAAAACGGGCGAAAATATATTGCGGAGAATACGTTGGAAGAGATAGAATCGGTGCTGAATCCAGCCGAATTTTTCCGCATTTCGCGGAAGTTTTTGCTTCGTGCCGAAAGCATCGTAAGCGTCGAGCCATATTTCAATGGAAGACTAGCATTGAAGCTGCTTCCAGCCTTTTCGGGGGAAGTAATTGTGAGCCGTGAGCGCGTGAAGGAATGCAAGGCATGGCTAGAAGGCGCGTAAAATCTCATTGTACGAGACAGCAAAAAGCAGAAAGCTCTCCCTGTACGCGAAAGAATAAAAAAACCTATCCGACGCTATATCGAATAGGCTGTGTGTGTTTCCCCTTGTTCATCGAGTTTGTGTTCTGCAAACCCTTTTTTCAAGACTATACTAAAAAAGGTTTGTTGCTTCAGATGTAGTCCACCTTAAAGGTGGACTACATCTCGCTTCTTCACTTTTTGATATGCAATTTTTACCCACTTTTAGTATATCTGTCATTCAAAACTTACTCATACATGGTCTCATGGTGTTCTGCATAGACAATCGCGTAGCGGCTTCTGCGCTGCTTCGGAAGAATAACATTGTGAATATGCTGTCCGAATTGCTCAAACTGTGCCTGTGCGAGCATTTGCGGCTCGTTTTGAATACGTTGTACTAGGTTTTGATTCAAAAATTTTTGGGGGCTTGCAGGAAAATTCTTGCGCAGATGTGGGCGTTGCGCAATCGCTTCCGATGGCGTATTTGCAGGAGTATGGTCAGCGTTGCTCTCTGCATTTTTCTCAAAAAAACTGCGTCCCAATTCATGTTCGATTTGCTGCATAGTCGAAAGCGTAAAATTTTGCAAGAGATTGTAAATAGTGGACATAGAGCTTTTTAACTCGTCGGCAACTTCCGCTAATCGGCGCACGTCGGTTTCTGCATCAACGACCACAGCTGCAATATCTTGAACGTCCGCATTGACCTGCTCGCTCATAGTGCGATGCGCATGGCTTTGATGCTGGATTTCCGCCATTGCGCCCGAAACTTGCAAGGAATCATTCAGGATTTCCTCGAACATATAGGTAATCGAATGGGTGAGTTCAATCCCCTTCGCAACAGTGCTGCGGGCTTCCTGCATCACCGTGTTGGTGTCCTTTGTTTCTTGATGAATGCCGTTAACGGTTTGGGTGATTTCCTTTGTGGCAGCTGTGGTGCGGTCGGCGAGCTTTTTTACTTCATCTGCTACAACGGCAAAGCCGCGCCCTTGCTCACCTGCGCGAGCCGCTTCAATACTTGCGTTCAGCGAGAGGAGGTTTGTTTGGTCGGCAATTTCTTTGATTGTTCCTGCAATTTCATCAATTTTTTCAATACGCTCGGTGAGGCGGAGAATCTGTGCTTGCATTGTGCGCGTTGCCACGACGATAGCATTGATGCCGCTTGCAGTGTGTTCGACCGTTTCAACGCCTTTCCGTGCATTCTGGCTTGCGTGCTGGGCATAGAGCGTTGCAGCATTGATGTTATCAAGTGTTGTGGCGATGCCTTGCATCATTTCTTCCACAGAACGCGCTGCGGTTGCCGCACTTTTGCTTTGTTGCTCTGCGCCGGCGGCAAAGGTTTGTGATTTTTCGGCAATAATCACGCCCGCTTGTGCCGCTTCCACAACAGCCTCGTTGGTACTGAGCAAGAGTTCTTGAATATTCGTCAGTGCTTGATTAAAACTGCGATAAACGTGCGCAATTTCGCTCGCATCGTTTGCTGCAAAGCGCGTGGTTAAATCGCCCTGCGCAAAATGCTCAATTCCTTGTACCAAGTGCGCGACATTTGCTGCCAGCGAGCTGCGTTCTTGTTCAATCGTTGCGGTGGCTTCACGAACTTTTTGTTCGACGCTGTGCTTTTCCTCGTGCAAGGCGGTGGTTGTTGTCCGAATGCTATCGGTCATTTGATTGAACGCATTGCCTAAATGCCTGATTTCATCGCGGGTTTGCGTTTCTACTTTGATGGAAAAATCTCCCTTAGCAACCTTTCTTGCCGCCGCGCTCAAGACCACAATCGGTGCGGAAATATTCTGCGACATCCGCAGAGCAATGCCTATTCCAAGCATCAAAGCAAAAACAATAACTCCTAAGGAGACATTGCGATACGCACTGGCAATACGCTCTTTCTCGTCCACAATTGATTCAAGGTGTGTATTGATTGCCAAAAATGATGTTGTTAGGCGATTATCGAGCGAATCAATGCGAACAAAAAGCGTGACGAGCGAGAGAAAATTTTGATGATACACGCCGCTCAATGCCACAATTTGCTGTGCTTGCGCTGGTGCGATACCTGTGCGCGTTGTTGCTGTGCGAAGCTCACCAAGAGTGTGTTCTACTTCGGCGACGTATTTCGGCTTGCGGCGCATGATAAAGTCTTTTTCATGGCGACGGATTTGCAACATGAGATTCATCAAATGCAATTCATTGTTTGCATTGATAAGATTCTCCATCGCATGAACGCTCTTGCGGAAACTCCCTTCTGCGCCTGTATTTTCATTGATTCCGCGCTGCTCAATAATGCGAGAAAGCTCGTGGAATGTTGCTGTGTAGTGATGAATACTCGCTTGTAGCGTTTGCATTTGTTCCGCATTCGACATGGTGAGAAGCGAGTCAATACGCTGCATTGCGGCTTGAAATTGTTGTTGTTCTTTCGCACTGCGCGTTGTCAAGAAGTCGCGCTCAAAACGGTGTGCATTCAGCAGTGCAACGCTTACACTGCGCATAGAATCTCGCTCGGAGTATGCAACAACCTCCATACGCATACAAATAATGACCGCACTGCTCAAGAACAACAGCAGGAATGCGAGTCCGAGGATTTTTTGCCGCAACGTAAAGGTGAGCGCAGCATAAAAACGCCAAAGAGGCACAAAGGAAGAAGAGATATTCTTTCGTGATAACATACGGATGTAGATTGGTGATAGGCTTGAAAAACTCCTGAGGGGATTTGAACGCCATTCTTCAAGCTCTACAAAATTACATCCCGCATATTATCTACGTTTTACGGCATATATTACGATTTCACAATCTGTGGTCGGTGCAGGATGAACAGCACTATACAAAAAGAGCAGACAACACTGTCTGCTCTGCTTCAAAAATACTGGCTTTGGTAGCGCGTAAAACTCCCCACTGCACTATCACATGGAACTTCATCCCTCAAACGTCAGATTTCATCCTTTCTTCCTGTATTCCGCCGCAACGTCCACATAGCGCGGAGGAATTGCCTTTATCATTGCCAGATCGCTTTCGGTGAGGTCGCGGATAATTTTTGCTGGCGTTCCTGCTACCAGCGTTCCTTCTGGCACAATGAAGCGTTCACGCACGACAGCGCCCGCCGCTACAATCGAATTGCTATTGACCACTGCTCCGTCCAGCACCCGTGCGCCCATGCCGATAAGCACGAAATCGTGAATCGTGCAGCCATGCACCACCACCGAATGCCCCAGCGTTACGTCATTGCCAATAGTGAGCGCGTAGCGTTCATGCGTTACGTGGAGCATGGATAAATCCTGAACATTCGTGCGCTTGCCAATCCGAATCGCATTCACGTCGCCGCGAATAACGGTATTAAACCAGACTGTACACTCTTCGCCAAGCTCCACATCGCCCGTGATGCGGACACCATCGAACAGCGTAACGCTCTCGTGAATGCGCGGTGCTATGCCTTTGTAGGGCAAAATTGTTACAAGCGAGGGATTAAGCGTGTGTGGCATGGTCATTCACGAAAAGATTTGTTGAAAAAATGAGTGCTTGAATATCATCAACTGTCGCGCCGCCTGTAGCTGCGCCTTTCGAGGCAAGTTTCATTTCGTTCAAAAAGTGCTGTTGCGAAGAAAATGGCTTGTTTCCTGCGTTTGGTTGTTGTTTATTGTTCATTCCCTGTGAATCAGGCGCACTTGTCTGAACACCGCTTACAATCTCGCTTAAACGCTTGTACGAGCCGTCGGTCTGGAGGACGCGAGATTTCGCCGTATCGCTCCAATACACATTCAGCAAATGTTTGATTTGTGTTTTTGCCGAAGCCTCCGCCACAGGAAACATCACCTCGACGCGGCGGTAGAGATTACGCGGCATCCAGTCTGCACTCGAAAGGTAGATTTCTTCCTCACCGCCATTACGAAAATACACGATGCGGCTATGTTCCAAAAACCGCCCAACAATGCTACGCACTTCGATATTGTCGCTCACGCCGCGCACACCAGGACGCAAACAACAGATCCCGCGCACAATCATTTTCACGATCACCCCTTTTTGCGAAGCGCGGTACAAGGCGCGAATGATTTTTTCATCCACCAGCGCATTCAATTTGACAATAATTTCCCCTGGATTTTTTGGCGTATGCACAGCAATTTCGCGGTCAATCAGTTCCAATAGCCGCGATTGCAAGGTAATAGGAGCAATGGCAAGCTGTTTCCACGTTTTGCATTGCGAATAGCCCGTGAGGAAATTGAACAAATTGATAACATCATGGCAAAAGTCCTCGCGGGCAGTAAAATAGCCAATGTCAGTGTAAATCCGCGCCGTTACTTGGTTGTAATTGCCTGTCGAAAGGTGTGTGTAGGTACGGATTTTATCTTCGTCCTTACGCACAACCATCATTACTTTTGCATGAGTTTTCAATCCCACCAAGCCATAGACCACGTGAACACCAGCTTTTTCCAGCTCTCGCGCCCAGATGATATTATTTTCTTCATCGAAGCGGGCTTTTAATTCCACAAATGCCGTTACTTGTTTGCCGTTCTGCGCCGCTCGCACGAGCGCGTCCACCACAGGCGACTTGCGCCCTGCGCGGTAGAGCGTGATTTTAATTGCCAGCACCGCAGGGTCATTCGCGGCGGCGGCGGCAAATTTCACGACGTGATTCGAGAAGGAATCAAACGGGTGATGCACCAAAATATCTTGTTGCCGAATAGCAGAAAAAAGCGCGTTGGGATTGGTAATTTCCGCACTAAATCGAGGCAGAATGCGGGTGTTGTAGGAAGGATAGCGCAACTGCCGAATATCCAAGCTGGTTAATTGCATGAAGTCCGTGATATTACGCGGTCCGCGCACAGCATAGACCTCGTCTTTGGTGAGGTCGAGCAGCGTTGTCAAAAACTCGCGGATTGCCTCTGGCGCGCGCTCATCAATCTCCAAACGCACGGCTGCGCCCCAGCGTCGGCGGCGCACTTGCTCTTCCATTTCGGTCAGAAGGTCGCTCGCTTCGTCTTCGGCAATTTCAATATCGGCATCGCGGGAAACGCGGAAGGTATAGGATTCCAGCACACGCAAGCCTGGAAAGAGCATCTCGGAGTGGGCTTGGATAACTTCCTCCATCAACACATAATGAAACCCCGATTTGCGCGGAAGCGGCACAAAGCGCGACAATACTTGCGGAAGCTGCAACACCGCCGCGCGGCGTTCATCGGGGTCGTCGTCGTTGCTAATGAGAAACAGAAGGTTCAAACTGCGGTTCAGCACTTGCGGGAAGGGATGCCCAGAATCAATCGCAAGCGGCGTGAGAAGCGGGAAGACGGCTTGAGCAAAATAATCTTCCAAGTATGATTTATCGCGGGCGTTGAGTTTGTCGTATTCGTGAATCACAACATCGTGTTTTGCTAAATCTTCCAAAATATCGTGCAGCAAGTCCGCTTGCTTTTCGATAAGCGGTAGCAAACGTTCCCGAATGATGTTGAGCTGCTCCTGCACCGACATTGCGTCCATTGCAAGGCTGACCGCGCCTGCGTCCAACTGCTCCATCAAGCCCGCAACGCGCACCATGAAAAATTCATCCAAATTTGAGCTAAAAATTGCGAGGAATTTCAATCGTTCCAAGAGGGGATTGGTGCGGTCTTCCGCCTCTTCCAACACGCGCGAGTTAAATTCCATCCAGCTTAATTCCCGATTGATGTACAAGGACGGGCTTTTTAGGTCAATCGTTGCCAGAGGTGGCGTCGTTTCTTGTTCTTCGATTGCTGTGCCGACAAGTTCCTGCTCACGGCGTTCTTTGGCAAGTCGTGTTGCTTCTGCCTTGGAGAGAGGCACGGACTCATTTTTGGTCGAAGGTTTGGGAGTGCGAGTAGCCATGCGGTGTGGGGGAGAAAAGTGGTGTATTTTCTAGAATTATGTGGTGATTATCCAGTATTTTACATCTTGAAACCGCATCAACGCTTCTGTTCACGGGCTTTGAAAAAGGTGCGGAGCGGCGTAATGTAAGATTCGCCCGTTGCAATTTTCACGACATCCACGCCGCTCCGCGCAAAGCTGCCCTGAAGCTGCTGTTCGCGCTGCAGCCACCAACGGCGGTATTCCTCGCGTGTTGAATCGCTGCTGGTATCTACCCAGCGTGTTTCCTGCGTTTCTGCGTCGCGGAGGCGCATCAGTCCGACGTTGGGGAGCGTTGCTTCGCGTTCATCGTAAATGCGCATCGCAACGACATCGTGTTTTTTGTTTGCAATGCGGAGCGCAGTATCGAAGCCGCTTTCGGTGGATGCGGTGTTGTCAAAAAAATCGGAAATCACAAAAGCGATGCTCCGTTTTTTAATGGCACTCGTCAAATACTGCAAACCCTCGCTAATGCTTGTTCGGCTGTGCTGCGGGGTAAATTCTATGAGCTCACGAATGATGCGCAAAATATGCGATTTCCCTTTTTTCGGCGGGATAAATTTTTCAATGCGGTCACTAAAAAAAATGATACCGATTTTGTCATTATTCTGAATTGCCGAAAAAGACAGCACCGCGCACAGCTCGGTAACAAGGTCTTTTTTGAATTGCTTGAGCGTTCCGAAATCTTTCGACGCGCTCACGTCCACAACGAGCATCACAGTAAGTTCACGCTCTTCTTCAAACACTTTGACAAATGGCTCATTGAAGCGGGCGGTAACGTTCCAGTCAATGAGGCGAATATCGTCGCCCGGCTGGTACTGCCGCACTTCGCTGAAGGTCATGCCGCGCCCTTTGAACGCGCTGTGGTATTCGCCCGAGAATATTTGATTGGACAAACCGCGTGTTTTTATTTCGATGCGGCGTACTTTTTTGAGGAGTTCGGATGTTTCCATGAGCTTAAAAATGGTATGGATGCAGCCTGTTCAAGGTTTTGCGATGAGGTGCTTGGCTGCTTACACCAGCTCACGCTGTGTGAACATTTTTTCTATGTGGCTTGATATACACGATGGTTCGTTAAATACGTCGTACACTTGAATATGACTAATATGCCGACGGAATGCAGGGTCTGTTAGCAAATAAAGTTTGCTCGTTACCTCTTCAATAATGGCAAAGCATGAATCATACTCCTCTAAAGGCTTGGCGTGAATGACATAGACATCTTGCCATCCATCTTCAAGTGGTGCAATCTCAAGTTGAATGTGATGCTTGTCATTGAATAATGCTGCTTCGACAGCTTGAACCTTCGATTTTACCAATGTTTCTGTATCCATTGCAGTATGCCTTGATGTGGGTCTTCAATAGTTCGTAGCAATTTTTCAGCATCCTGAGGCTTGGTATTTCCGACAGGCTCATAGCGTAATTGCTCAGACCATTTTGATTGCAAGTAAGACCATTGATGAAAAAATGATTGGTTTTGAATTTTTTCGCTCTCGAATTCTGTAAACAACCCAGAGAATATGAGTAAATCGCTCAAGTTATGGGTTTTGAATATCTTTGCTTGAGTGTATTTGTTCGGGCAAAAGAAATCATCAATACTGAGATTTTTACAGATGGCAGCTTTGAAAGCAAGCTCAATACTATATCCTGCCATATAAACTGTGCCATCGTATAATTTGTTATCAAACAACACTTTTGCTTCTCGTAGGCGTAGCAACGCAAGTTTTTGAATTTCAGAACGATTATTCATAGGATAAACACAAGGGAATGACTGTAGGCTAAAATACCCGACCTGTATTTAATTGCATCTCCGCATGACTGCGCGTTTCGCCACGTTCATACTGTTCCATGGCATTTTCTACTTTGGAAAGCAGATACATCCGCTCCAAAGCATCATGGAAGGTCGCATTTGCGGGAAGTTCGTCCGCAATGGCGTGTAAGGTTTGCTTGAGGTCGAGCGTTTCCATAGAGTGTTAAAAAGTTATGAACAACAATAACAAGGCAGCTTTCAGCCTTAGTTTGCCACACTGACAAGTTCAATATCAAACACGAGTGTCGCATTCGCTGGAATCAACGGTGCGCGTCCTTGTGCGCCATATCCCAGCAAAGATGGAATAACGAGTTTGCGTTTGCCGCCCACGCGCATATTGAGTACGCCCAATTCCCAGCCTGTAATCACGGCGCGTTGCCCTAAGCGGAAATTAAGGGGGCTGTCTGCGAGAGAAGCATCGAAAACATTACCATTGGTGAGTCGCCCAACATATTTCACACTTGCAGAACTGTTGATTTTTGCTGAATCGCCCGTGCCGACAACGACATCATCGCGCTTGAAGAGTTCGAGCGAGCGCAATTCAATCTCGTAAATGACGGTTGAATTAGCAGGGATATTGCCTGTCTTGCGATTGCCAAAGGCAAGGCGCGGTGGCACAACAACGCGGCGCGTTCCACCCACGCGCATTCCACGCAGAGCACTATCCAAGCCGAGACTTACGTTTTGCTGAAGTGTGCTGCCGACAAGGTTGAGAATTGTTTGTCCTTGCGAATCCTGCACGACCGTACTATCCTTCAAACGGATTTTGAAGTTAAGACCAACTTGCATAATCGTTGTGGTGTCGCGGAGAATCGCATCGCCCGTACCGATGCGGATGTCAGTAAACGTAAGGTCGCCCGTCGTGTCAAGCGGCGGGTCGGTTTCTAAGCAGGCGGAGAGGCTAAAGCTCGCGCAGCAGCTTACACAAATAAAAAACGCTTGAAACAATGATTTCAAGCGTGTCCGAAGAGGAGAAACAGTCATGGTGTGCTGAAGAATCGGTGAAACATACTGAAGAAAAATTATCCTTTGGCTTTCGGCAATTCCACAAAAAACGACGCGCCGTGTCCGTATTCACTTTCGCACCAGACGTTGCCGTGCATTGCTTCTGCCATTTTTTTCACAATGGACAAGCCTAAGCCCGTGGAATGCTCGCCACCTGTTGGCTGTGCCGAGAGTCGTGCAAATTTACCAAAAAGTTTCTTCTTATCCTCTTCGGTAAAGCCCGGACCTTCATCTTTTATTTCGCAGCGTACTGTTCTGGCGGTGGTGGTGCAGCGAATCCAGACGTTGCGGTCGTGCGGCGAGTATTTTACAGCATTCGAGATGATATTATCCAGCACTTGCACGGTCGCATTTTGGTCGGCAAAAACATATGGCAAATCTTCTGGCGATTCAAAATGGAGTTTGATATTTTTCGCTTCGGCGCGTTGGGCATAATTATCGGTGAGAGCGCGAACGATGATGGCAAAATCGAAGTCGCACAGATATACTTTCATTCCACCGCGCTCAATCGCGTTGATGTCGAGAAGGTTTGTAATAAGCTCGAACATCCGTGCGGCAGAGTTCATAATATCGGTTGAAAACTCCTGCACGTCGGTATAGGTTAGCTTGGAGGCTTCGTCGTAGAGAACTTTTGCGAGCATCCGAATACCAGAAAGCGGATTTTTTAAGTCGTGCGCGACAATGCCCAAAAATTCGTTCTTTTCGTTGTTGAGTTCGACCAAATGCTGGTTCAGCGAGGAAATTTCCGCCCGCGTACTTTCGGTTTCGGCGAATGCGGTTGCCATGAGCGAATACGCATAAATGTTATCCACTGCCGTTGCCGCGTAGGTCGCAATCGTGCGCAGCATATCGGTTTGATAGCTGGAATAGGCATTCGGATTGGTGGAATGCACGGTCATTACGCCCACAGGACGGTTTTTCACCACAAGCGGAAAATAGACTAACGACCGAGCAAATGCTTCTTCGGCACGCAAACGCGGCACGTATTTTTTGTACTCGTCGGCAACATTATTCAGTACAATTTCCTTGCGCTCTTTCATACACACCACCGCCAACGATGCTGTATCATCCAGCGTAATCGGCGCGTGGTAGCTCTGATGCCCATTGACCATAAAAAGCAGATATTCAATCATGTTATTCTCGTCCAACTTCGCGCTCTCACTAATGTCGCGGGCAACACCAACGCCAAAGGTGGAAACGTCCATAAGTTCACTCACGCTTTGGAACATTGCGCCGAGAATCGTCTCGTAGTCAAGCGTTGAGGTGATTTTTTGCCCCATCGAACTCAAGGTCGAAATATCTTGGTTGATTTTCTGCATTTTTTCGTTCAATTCGCGCAGACTGTAGTTCATCACTTCCATCTCGGCGGCGGCATTGGCAAGGCGCGAGTAGGAATTGAGGTTGTCAATCGCAATCGCAGCGTAGGAGCAGATTGTCCGCATGATGTCGGAATGATGCTTCGAGTAGGCATTGGGCGCGAAACTTTGAATAGTAATCAGCCCAATCGGATTGCCTTTGGCAAAAAGCGGGAAGTGCATTTGCGCAGCAGCTTTAGTTTCTTCGGGGCGGAGGGTTTCAACGTAGTTTTGAAACTCATCAGCAAAATTTTGGACAATCACTTCGCGTTGATTCTCAATCGCCCAGACGGCAAAACTTGTTTTTTCAAACGTTAATGCCGACGGCATATATTCAAATTTGCCACCCTCGACGTAGTATTGATACTCAATTTCACCCCATTCGCGGTATATCGCAATGCCGAAGATATCGGTTGGCATGAGGTCTTCCACGCTTTTATGCACGGTGGTAAGAATGGTTTCAAGGTCGAGGCTGGATGTGATGCGCTGCCCGATAGCACCCAGTGTGGCAATATCGCTTTCAAAAGGTTTGGTAGAAGAGGAAGTCATAGCCGTTCCATAAAGACGTGCGTTGGAGGAGGAAGCATTGGAACGTAAGTGTTCCCGAAATGCTAGTCGTGAATACAGAAAAAGAACATACTCAAAAGAAAAACCTGAACGAAACAACCGTCAATCGTACACATCATTACAACAAATGTTCTTGTCGCAAACGTTGTATAATACAGAATATACAGAGATTTCTTTTGAAAATCTATTTTTTTGGAAAAAAATGTTTAATCCGAGAATATACGCTTCAAATAACATACCAAACTCTTCAATAGTAAGAAAACAGGCTATTTGTAGAAAAAAATATTGCCTTAATGAGTGCGGGAGAAAAAGTTGTTATTCCATACAAAATGGTTTTTGCATCTTGTTTGAGAGCCAAGCTAAGGAAATACTTGTTGTTGCTCGCTTTTTTCCGTATTTTAGGAGGCTGTACTCGTTTGCCCGTTTCACTTTTTTGGTTATGATTTTTTCGACGACATTCTCTCTTTTTACCACACGTGCGTTTTTCGTATCTGCGTTCTTCGCACCCGCACAAGCATCCGCACACTCAACATCGCTTGCCGTGCGGGTCGTGCCGTCGTGTTTGCAGATATGCTGGGATTTCGTGCGTAGTTTTGGGCTGATTATTGCGCTGAATCTGGTACTTGTTATTACTCTCGCGCCCCAGATGAGTCTGTATGCGCAAGGAAATACCTTGAGCGACGCGCAAGCCGAGCGGCTCTTTGCACAAGGAAATGATGCGTACAAAAATGCCAACTATAAGCAAGCCACGGTAATCTATGAGCAATTAGTACAAAATGGTGTCGAGGCAGCAGAAGTATATTTCAATCTTGGAAATTGCTATTACAAATCTGGCAAAATAGCCTCAGCAATCTTGAATTATCACCGCGCCCAGCGTCTTGACCCAACGGATGATGATATTGAATTTAACCTTTCGCTTGCCGAGTCGCGCATTCCCGATAAAATTGACCCCGCACCGCAATTTTTTATTGTTAAATGGTGGCGAATGTTGGTGGGATTACAGATAGCAAGTGTTTGGAGTGGCGTTGGTGTGGGCTTTCTCTGGTTGCTGTTTCTGGCGGCAGGAGTTTTTTTTGTTGCTCGGTCGCCCAGCCTCAAAAAAGCTATGTTTGTCACAGGGATTATCTCGGCAATTATCATCGCACTCATGTTTATTTTTGCCTACCGGCAGCATAAAACCACGATGCGCGACGAAAGTGCGATTGTCTTTGCTAGCAGCGTTTCGGTCAAAAGCGAGCCGCAGGAAGAATCAAAAGACCTTTTTACGCTGCATGAAGGTACGCACATTGAGATTTTAGGCGGCGAGGGCGTGTGGTGCAAAGTTCGCATTGCCGATGGTAGCGTTGGCTGGCTGCGGCGCAATACGATTCAGATTATTTAAGCTGCTCTGCCCGTCCTACCGCTTCTTCGCAATAAAACGGGTTTCACGGAATTACTTTGCTCAATAAACTTCTTTTTCATTTCATCATCTAATGCCTTGGAGGGCGCGATGTTTTTACTGATTCTCGGTATTATCCTTGTCGTGCTTGCTCTTGCTGGGGGCGCGATTGAAATTATCCGCAAGATGCGGTGGCTATTGATGTTGCTTGGTATTGGCTTAATAGTGTTGGGTTCGGGAACCTCGACCTTTCGTCAGATTGATGCTGGACACGTCGGCGTACAAAAAATCTTCGGCAAAGTGCAAGATAACGTGCTGTATGAAGGTATGAACCTTGTCAATCCGCTCGTGGATGTGATTGAAATTTCCACGCAAACGCAGAATTACACGATGTCGAGCGTTCACGACGAAGGACAAAAAGAAGGCGATGATGCAATTCGCGTTTTGGCGGCAGATGGCTTGGAAGTAACGATTGATTTAACGGTTCTTTACCGCGTAACGGCTGCCGATGCGCCGAAAATTATCCGCGAAATCGGGATAAATTTTGAAGATAAAGTTGTTCGCCCGATGACACGTACGCGCGTACGCGAGAGTTCTGTTGCCTTCAGTGCGGTAGAATTGTATTCCACAAAGCGCGAGGCATTCCAAACCAGTATCAAACAAGCGATTGAGAAAGATTTTGGCGCACGGGGTTTGGTGTTGGAGCAGCTCTTGGTGCGGAATATCAATTTGCCGCAATCGGTCAAAGAAAGTATTGAACGGAAAATTACGGCAATTCAAGAATCGCAGCGCATGGAGTACGTGCTGGACAAAGGCAAGCAAGAAGCCGAGCTAAAGCGTGTCGAAGCTCGCGGCGTGGCGGATGCGCAGCAAATCCTCAGTTCCGCGCTCACTGATAAAGTGCTGCAATACGAAATGATTAAAGCACAACGCGATTTGGCAAACTCGCCCAACTCGAAAGTAATTATCATGGGTGGCGGCAAAGGTGCGTCGGTGCTTATTGGCGGCGATAAATAAAATCCTAAGTTTTGAGTGTTAAGTGCTGAGTGATTTTTTATGACAAGACACTTACACAGCGCACAAACACTCACAACTTAGCACCTAAAACTCAACACTTAAAACTCAACACTTAAAACTCAACACTTTAGTATTAGTAAAAACCGTTCCGATAAACCTATACAAACCTACTCACGTAGGCTGATGTTACCTTCCTGCTTCACAGAGTGTCCCAACGGACATCTCTCCACAGGCGTACAGCAGTATTTCTCTGCTGCGCGGTCGAACTGACCGCAG
>RDXM01000021.1 GCA_004292595.1 Candidatus Kapaibacterium sp.
GCACTGGCGCGAGGTTTGTCAGCGAAAGAGCTTGCAAAGCGCATACTTACTGAGCGGAGCGCAAACGTAGAGATTCGCCGCAAAGCGGGCGAAGCGAACTTGGATATTTTCGGGCGACTGCTCAGAGTTTGTGCGGTATCGGGAGAAGAATTTTTTTAGTTTGCTCCCAGATTCGGTGAAGTAAAACGTTGTTTCACATTTTGAAAGGTAAAGCAATGAAATATCCCGTAGTATTATTTAATGGCGAAGACGGTTGGATAATTGCAGAATGTCCAGCATTACCCGGATGTATTACGCAAGGCGAGACACGAGCTGAAGCATTGGTAAACATTCGTGAGGCAATCGAACTCACGCTTGAAGTACGCCAAGAATTAGGTTGGTCTGTACCAGAGCCAGGCGAAGTAATGACAATTTTGGAGACTGCCGAGGTCGAACTATGAGTGAGCGATTGCCTGTGGTATCGGGAAAAGAGTTTGTTCGTATGCTGGAAGGCTTGGGCTGGGTGGTGCGCCGCCAAACAGGAAGTCATATTATGATTTCGCAGGATAAGGGACAAAGAACAATATCGGTTCCGAATCATCGTATGCTTGACAAAGGCATATTGCATTCTCTGATAAAGAAAGCAGGTTTGACAACAAAAGAATTTCGTACACTGTTGTAGCCCATTATGCCTCGCCCCCGCAAACAAACGGAACGATGGTCGCATCCGCTCTATCGGATGGGCTTGTGCTTGAACCGCAAAGGAACAGTGTACACCAATGGGGTTAGAAACAGGCAGATGGCGAAATGAAATTGTGAAAAAAGATTATTTTTCGACAATCTTACTGACCATTTTTTATTAAATTTAGTCAATACAAAAACTATATTCAATAAAAAATAGTCAATGAAAGCACCTTACCTCAATAGAATACTTACCCAAAGCATCACCCAAAAGCTCACACCTGCTCATATTGTTATTCTGCTTGGTGCGCGTCGCGTCGGAAAAACGGCATTGTTGGAGCATATTGGGCAGCAGTTTTCAGGTTCGGTGCTGCGTTTGAATGGTGAAAGCCTCGAAACGCACGAACTGTTTGCCCGCCAAACAGCCGCAAATTATCGCAAACTCTTTGGCGCGACCGAGCTTCTTCTCTTGGATGAAGCTCAAGCCATGCCCAATGCCGCATCGCACCTCAAATTTCTTGTGGATGAAGTTCCGCAGGTTCGCATTTTGGCGACTGGCTCTGCGCCGATTGACGTGCGTGATATTGGTGCGCCGCTCGTGGGGCGTTCCACGACCTTGCATTTGTACCCATTTTCCTTTGCAGAACTTTCCGCCCACGAGCATCCGCTTGAAACCCGCGCCAATCTTGAAGAACGCTTGATTTATGGCTCGTATCCTGGCGTATGGCATTGCCATACGTTTGCGGAAAAAGCGGCGTATTTGCATGAAATTTTGCACACGTATCTTTTGAAGGATATTCTTGCCTTTGAAACGGTGCGCCAATCCTCGAAACTCCTTGATTTATTGCGCCTTATTGCTTTTCAAATCGGGCAAGAAGTCTCGCTTACCGAACTCGGTACGCAGCTTGGCATGAGCAAAAACACGGTGGAGCGGTATCTGGATTTATTGGAAAAAGTCTTTGTTGTCGTGCGGCGAAGCGGTTTTGCGGGGAATATGCGAAATCAAATCGCCAAAAGTCATCGCTGGTATTTCGTGGATAATGGTATTCGCAATGCTGTTATAGGAAATTTTAGTCTGCTCGCAAGCCGCGAAGGGCAGGAAATAGGACGGTTGTGGGAAAATTACTGCATAAGTGAACGCTTAAAATTCAACACGTCCCGCGATGAACGGCGTTGGACGCAATCCTACTTTCTTCGCACCTACACCCAGCAAGAAATAGACCTTATTGAGTGTTCCGACGGCAGTAATCCTGGCATTCCGCTCATACAAGCCTTTGAGTGCAAGTGGTCGCCGAAAGCGAAACAGCGTATTCCTTCTGCTTGGAAAGAGGCATATCCTGATGCGCCCGTTCACTGCCTTCACCGAGAAAATTATGATGAATTTTTTCAGTGAAGTTTTTCGATAAAGATTTTCAATAACGTTTTTCTCTGGAATTACCTTGCCTTCCAAGCCTTTCACTGCTATATTCGCAATCAATCTTCCACTCTTTTGACACACCAACACTATGGCAAAATCTCGCTCAAAAACGTCCTCGCACACCACAACACCCATCATTGCAATCGTGAACAACAAAGGTGGCGTTGGGAAAACGACCACTGTTGCGCACATAGCCTACGCACTTCAGCGACGTGGAAAGTCTGTCCTTGCAGTGGATATGGATTCGCAAGCAAATTTACTCATGCACTTTTTTCCGAAAAAGATTGTGCGCGAGGAACGTGAAGGACAAACAGCGAGCGCACCGAACCCGCTTCATCACAAGAGCGGCGTGGATGTTCTCGCGCTATCTTTTTGGCAACCAAGCACAAGCGCAGATTTTATACGGGTAATTCAGCACTATGCCGAAGAGTATGACATCATTTTGCTTGATTGCCCTCCCTCGCTCGAAGAGCGCACCATTGCTGCTTTAGATGCTTCCGAAAGTGTTCTTATTCCCACCGAAGCAGAGCATTTTAGCGTAGAAGGCATCAAAACCTTGCTCGCGGTGTTGGAAACGCGCACGGTCAAAATTTTGGGTATTTTGGTAACAAAATTCAACAAAAAAACCGTTGCGCACACGCATTTGCTGAATCATTTGCACAATACCTACGGTGATTACATGATGCAGCCCGTCATTGCAAAATCCGATACCTTTGTTTCGGCTTCCACGCAAAGTATGACTGCGTTTGAGTGGAATGGAACAAGGAAAAATGCAGCATTAGAAGGTTATGAAGAAGTAGCGGAGAGTATTTTGGAATATCACATTGCACAAGGAAAATAACATGGCAAAGCGCATCATTATTCAAGACGACGAGCCAGAAGAACTGCAACGAAGCCGCTTTCACAAATCGGTACAGATAGCAGACACCGTGCAGCACATCGCACCAGAAAAGCTGACCCTCAATCCGCTCAACAAAGAACTCTTTGCTACACAAGATGGCAAAGAATACGAAGCATTAAAAAATGATGTATTGCAGCGTGGCATTATCGTTCCACTCATTGCAAAACCTGACAATACCTTGCTTGCAGGACATACTCGTTTGCGCATTGCAAAAGAATTACGCCTCAAAAGCGTTCCAGTGCAGTATGCAAAAGAGATGAATGCGACGGAAGAGCGTACATTTTTGGTGAATGATAACCTGTTGCGCAGGCATTTGAGCAGCACAGAGAGATTGAATTTGTATAGTTTGTTATATCCTGACTTTGATGCCACGTTCATCAATGAAGAGACTCGCATTGCGCAAGGACGGATGAAAAAAGGAGAGGAACGCTTAACACTGAAAAAAGTAGCAGAGGATACCTTTCAAAGCTATGAAAGTGTGAAAAAACAAATTCAACGAGCAAAAGAAGAACGTAAACGAGCGCAAGAAAAAGAGGCTTCAAAAAAACGGGACGAAAAGAAAGGCGACGTTGTCCCTTTTTCTGACAAACCGCATAAAAACGTGCTTTCTGCACAAAAACTCATAGACCGTTTGCGAACAAAAGCGCAAAGAATGACAGCAACAGAGCGGAAAGAATTGCGGAGATTGTTGGAAAATTTGCTAAAATCAATGTAACCAGTTTGCCGTGATTCATGGTTTTCGATTATCCGATTTGCCGTAAAACCCCTAGCTTTAGCTATGGGGATATAAGGCATTGTGCTTCAGCCAGGAAGTAGTGTCGGTTTGACCCGTCTTCGGGGCAAGGCGACGCT
>RDXM01000143.1 GCA_004292595.1 Candidatus Kapaibacterium sp.
AAGTACTTCATCAAACACACGAAGCCTTTGTCTATATTGCCATGACCAGAATCATGCTCCGCAGAATTCACAAGATTTCTTGATTTTCAGACGCTTTCTTAGATGCCCGTAAACTATAGGCTGGTGAATTGGCTTCCTTGATCGCTATTGAAAATTTCTGGCTTGCCATGCCGCTCTCATGCTTCGTTGAGGGCTTCAAGACAGAAACTCACGTCCATCGTGTTGGAAAGTCGCCACGAAAGAACGTAGCGACTATACCAATCCATTACCGCCACCAGATACAAGAATCCTCGTTCCATCGGAACGTAGGTAATATCGGTACTCCAGACCTGATGCACCCGCTCAATGCGAACATTCCGCAGTAGATACGAGTAAATGGAATGCTCCTTGTTCGGAATGCTTGTGCGTGGCTTTTGGTAGATAGCTTCGATGCCCATCAAGCGCATCAAACGCCGCGCACGCTTGTCATTGACCGTATGCCCCTGAAGTTCCAGATGCGCTGCCATGCGACGATAGCCGTAGAATAGCGTTCCAAGTATTGCTCGTCTATCAAACGCATCAACGCAAGGTTCTCCGCGCTTTCTGGCACTGCCTCACAGTAATATCCGCTCCGCGACATCGCCAAAAGTTCACAGTGACCCACAATACTAATCTAGGATGCTCTGGTTCTATCAGAAGCCGTCGACTCTCGACCGAGCGTTCGGCAAGCCCAGCTTTTTTTACCCATTCGACTTCCATTTGCAACTGACCAATACGAGCATAGAGTTCTTGCTCACGGGCTGCGGTTTCTTCTGAGCGACGCGGGTGTGCCTGTGTATCGAATACCCTTGCCGCTCCCTCGCTCAAATGTTTTTTCCACATACTGATTTGGTGCGCCTGCAGACTATATTCTTGGCTGAGTTGCGCCAACGTCTTTTATTCGCACAGAGCTTCCAGAGCGACTTTCGCTTTGAATTCTGCGCTGTGATTCATGCGCTTTTTTGCCATTGTGTACTCCTTTTTTCGGCTAATATACGGCATAGTTTTTACATATGCTACCTGTCCGAATTTTGGGGAGCAGCTCAAATAGAGCCGTAAGAAAGTTTAGGACAGGAAAGGGACAACAAAAAAGCCGCTTCAGTAATGAAGCGGCTTTTGCGGTTTTTTAGTACGCCCGACAGGACTCGAACCTGTTACCCATAGCTTAGAAGGCTATTGCTCTATCCAGATGAGCTACGGGCGCAGCGTGAAAGAGCTTTATGAATTTCTTTGAAAAGATTCACAGACAAAATTACATTTTTTTAGAGAGGAAAGCAAGTATTTGTCGGTGTCTTTTTGCAGCACAATAAAATTTTCTTGCATATGAAGAAAATTACTTCTAAATTTGAAGTCTGTCTTAGCTTTTTGAGACATTCAACGCCGACACACCCTACTGAATATTACAACGCTTAGAATTTCACGTTGTTTTTGAAAGCATAGGTCAAGTCCCGTGCGACTGCAACAAGCCCAACCCCGCCAGGTCCGGAAGGAAGCAACGGTCAGTTTGCGTGTAGTGCGATACGGTCAGCTTGACCTTTTTTTTTGCCCTTTTTTTATGAATGCCTCATTGCCGAAAAATGGTATTGCAATAAAGCTCATCATTACTGATGTGGACGGCACCTTTCTCCCCAAAACCCGCACACTTACGCCGCGCACCCACGAAGCACTCAGACTGCTTGCCGAGCATAATATTCCTGTCGTTCTGGCAAGTTCGCGTCCCGTGCGCGGAATGCAGTTTATCTTGGAAGAGGCGGGATTTCTCGCTGACCTTGCCACATTCGCAAGCCTCCCCGTTGTTTCTATGAATGGTGCGCTCATTACCACTGTTGGCGGGGCGACCTTGTTTTCAAGCGACCTTGAGGCAGCAATTCTTCAACGCATTTACACGCTTGTTGCCGACCTTGCCAATGCCACACACGCCCCACAACGCCTCAACGTGATGCTTTTGGATGCCGCAGAATGGTGGAGTTCTGGCGTAGATGATTTAGTGCGCCGCGAGCAGGCTTCGCTCAGAATTGCGCCGATTATCGCTGAATCACGTGAGGAAAAGGACGCATTTTTGCGGCGCTTGGAGCGTTCTGCGAACAAAGTAACGTTGTTGGGCGAAGCGGAGGCTATTAGCATTGCGAAAGAGCGTATTTATGCAGAGTTTGGCGATACACTTGCCATTTCCAGTCCCTTCAATCCGCGTTTTCTCGACATCACCGCGCAGAACGTTCACAAAGGCACGGCAGTTTCCTTTGTTGGGCAATACTTTGGCATTGAAACCCAGTATATATGCGCTCTTGGGGATGGTGAGAACGACGTAGATATGTTCCGCGTCGCAGGAACAAGCATTGCAATGGGACACGCAAGCGACGCGGTGAAAGAAGCTGCTATACACCGCACAGAATCTCACAGCGAGGATGGTTGGGCGAATGCAATTTTTCGATTATTCTCGTAGCAAACACCAGTTTTTAACCCTACATCGCCCATGAAGGCTCAATCGGTTCGGGTTGTTCGAGATAGACCAGTCCGCGTTCTTCAAAGACCTGATAGGTGCGAATTTTTGAATGGCTGGAAGTAGTGGATTTGCCTGATTCCAATGAATACGCCCAACCGTGCAAAGGGCAAGTAATGGTGCAGTCTTGCTGGCTAATTTCTCCTTCATGCAAACTCGGATTATGCTGGTGCGGGCAAATATTCGACACAGCAAAAAGACGCTCACCAATGCGAAAAATAGCAATTTGCAATTCTTCATCGAATTCTACGCGCGTTCCTTTGCGGCGCAACACCTCTTCGGAGGCGCATACTTCCACAAAAATTTTGCCATCGCGCTCAAGCGTGGGAAAGTCGTCGTTGGGATAAATGTCCATAGTGCAGTATCAAAACAAAATTGAAGAAATCAGTGTTTAAAGTACACCAAAAAATTATTGACTTCCCACCGTATTCGCAAGGCTTTTTTTTTGCCATTGTACACGGCTAAGATTTTGGCAGCCATATGATGATAATTTTGCGAGAAAAATTGTATGGACATTATTGTATGGATATTTCAGCACTTTTTTGCTCTTTTCGCCTCGCCGTTTGCGTAACGGTGGTTCTGCTTCTTATTTGCCCCTTCGCAGCATATTTCCTTACCTTTTCGCGCTTTCGTGGAAAAATATTCTTGGAAAGTGTTGTTGCTTTACCACTTGCTTTGCCGCCCACGGTGTTAGGGTTCTATTTCCTCGTTCTTTTTGGTAGAGAATCCAGCATTGGTGGGTTCTTGAACGATACCGTAGGAATAAGCATTCTCTTCAGCTTTCAAGGTCTAGTGCTGGGTTCGGTGGTGTATAGCTTTCCGTTTATGGTGCGTCCTTTGCAAACAGGATTTGAGGCGATTGCGAAAGAATATTACGAAATTGCGTACTTGTCGGGAGCATCGCAGCTACAAATTTTTTGGCACGTTCTTTTGCCATTGTCGTGGAAGCACCTGCTTACGGGGTGTTTACTGAGCTTTGCGCATACATTGGGAGAGTTTGGCTTGGTGATGATGATTGGTGGAAATATACCCAACCAAACGCGCACTGCCGCGCTTGCACTCTACGATGCCGTCCAGCTTGCGGATTACCAAAGCGCACATATACTTTCTGCGGTCTTGCTTATCGTGTGCTTTGCCTTGAATCTTGTCATCGTTCTGCTTCAACGACGCATATTTCCTTCAACGACGCTTACAACATCACAATAATTTGAAAAAAATGAACTTTTTTCATTTTTTTCTTGTTATGACGAAAAAATGATTTGCAAACTTCGGTGAAATCAGTATTTTCGCAGAGAGCGAAAATTCAACATCACAGTTTGTGAAAAGTTATTGTATTCACTCAGTTTACACGCTCAAGTCTTCTTGCTTAATTTTGACCGAACAAGTCCCGAATCATTGCTCTTAAACGAGATACCACACATCGAAAGTTCGGCAGAAGTATAGAGTTTACCAAGTTTGTACTAGATACCCTTTACCACGAATACTATTTTTTTATCCCATTTTTAGCATATTTGAGGCTATTATGACTAACGCAACATCAGAAGCAATCATGCTCAGGCACGACACCATGATGGAAACACTTGAAATGAAAACGATGGACTCGCCCGTTCAGAAGCCAATGAGCGCGTATATTGATGCTTCCGATGAATTGGAAGTATTATACGAAGAGGGCGATGTTTTTGCAAATCAAATCAATATCCATTACGGACGCTGGTACAGCAAGCGAAACGATGCGGTCAATGCCCCAACAGCACTGATGGTTCATGGCTTGACGGCAAATCATCGTTGCTGGGGAACGATTGCCGAAGTCATGGTAAAATCAGGTATGAACGTGATTGCAACAGACCTGCGCGGTCGTGGTCGCAGCGATAAACCCGCAAAAGGCTACGGCGTGTTTGGGCATTCAGACGATACGATTGCATTTATGGATGAATTAGGCTTAGAAAAGCCTATCATTATCGGGCATTCTTTGGGCGCAATGATTGGAATGAACATTGCTAGTCGCTTCCCAGACCGCGTGAGCCATTTAATTTTAATTGATGCTGGTGCGCCGCCGGAACTGGCACAGTTGCTCAAGATTATGACCGTGTTGCGCCCATCGCTGGTGCGCCTCAATTCTACGTTCAAAAGCCCTGACCGCTATGTGGAAACAATCCGTTCTGCGCCGTTCATTACCGGATGGAATCAGGCGATTGAAGACCATTGCCGTTATGAGCTAGAGCAAGTAGAGGATGGTCGCTGGAAATGCAACATTCCGTTGTATGTCATGGACCAAGAATTTCAGTCGTTTGGCGGCGCGATTGACCCGCTCGTTGCTATTGCTAACGCACTCTTCGACCCCATCGGCTACATCATGCGTGCTTGGCCCACGCGCTATTTCCCTTACGACAAAATTCTTTGTCCAACGCTTGTTCTTCGCGCTCCAGCGAAAAACCGTGAAGCTGGCGATGAGTTCTTAACCGAAGAGGGACTGCTTACTTTGAAGAAAAATATCAAAGATTGCGAAACACACTCACTCCCGGGCATGAATCATTACACGATTGTTTTTGCGGAGAACCCCGACCGCGACAAAATTATGCTTGACTTCTTGACCCGTGATTAAATGTTTCTCCATGCAAAGAAAAACGTTACACGTCGTTTTCAGAATGCTTGGTCATTAAACCTTTTTGACCGCAAAAACTCTCAAAGGACAGATAGAGTGCCGTTTGTAGCCTCATCTGTCCTATTTTTTTGTTGGATAACACAGCTATCAAGTGTAAATTGGTAGGCTGTGGCATTTTTTCAGAGCTTGTACTGCTTGATTTGAAACAATGCCAATAAAGCGTTCGTTCACAATCCTTGATACCACAGACGCTTTTGTTTAGTAAGTGTAGCCACACATTTTTTCTCGACGAATATTTTGACGAATGACTAAACGCTTTTTATTTTCTCTCGTATCGGTACTCTGCGTGTGCTGCTGTGGAATGATATTCCTCTTGCCCGCCGTCTTGCCCGCCCAGCCGATTGTTTCTGCTTCGCCGCTTCCTCTTGGTGCAAGCCAAGCAACTTTGGATTCGTTGCCACGCAGGTCTATTGCTGATTTATTATTGGAATATCAGTTTCCCGTTAAAATCACGAGCGTAAAGCGAACAAACTTTGCTTACATTGATGTTGGCGACCCCAACAACAAAGAAGTACTCGTGTTTTTGCATGGATTGAATGGATACATTCCCATTTGGAATAAGACCATCGAAGAGCTTTCCAAAGACTATCGCTGTATTGCGGTGGATTTGCCTGGATTTGGACGCTCAGAAAAAGGTGAGCTGCCCATCAATATCTTTTTTTATGCAGATTTGCTTATCAAATTTTTAGACGATATAAAAGTGCGCGAAGCGACTCTTGTTGGGCATTCTATGGGAGCGCAGATTGCGATGAACCTTTCTATGCGCCATACGCACCGCTTCAAGCGACTGGTGCTGATTTCTCCGACAGGAATTGAGCCGTTTTCTGCGCAGGAACGCCAAGCATTTTACGATAACGTCAAAGTTGCGACAACAAAAGAAAAAACCGATGATGCTCTCAGAGCAGATTTTACGCGCCTTTTCTTCAAAACCCCTGCCAGTGCGGAGTTTATCCTCCGTGACCGCCTTGCTATGCGCCGTGCGACAGATTACGATGACTATTGCCACGCCGTTGCTCGCAGCATGATTGGTATGGTGGAGCTTCCTACGTGGGAAATGCTTGAGAGTGTGCGCCAACCAACGCTTGTTATTATGGGCAAAAATGATAAATTGATTCCGAATCAATTTTTTCATGTTATGCAAAAGCCGCAAGATATTGGCGAACTCGCAAAATCACGCATGAGTAAAGCAACCCTACAAATGATTGATAAATGTGGACATCTCCCACAATGGGAGCATCCCGATGCCGTCAATATCGCTATTATTGAGTTTTTGAACAAGGAACGCTAGCACCCTTGCGATAAAAGAACATCCCTGACAAGCCGCATCAAATCTAGCTTCCTACCTTGCTCTGGCACAATTTTTCCTTTTGCACAATCTTTTCCTTTCACCACAAGGATTTTTTATGCTTACCGATATTACGCTCCAAATCGACCGCGCATTCTCTTTTGCTGCTGCGTGCGTTGTTCCCTCTGGCTTTTTGCCGCCACCGAAAAATACAGCAACCGAATTTGCCGCAATGGATTACGGCTACCCGACACACTACGTGGAACTTCCTAATGGTGTGCGCTTGGCGTATCTTGATGTCGGCGAAGGCGCGGAAACCATTATTTTCATTCACGGCTTGGCGAGCTATTTGCAAGCATGGTCGAGAAATCTGCCAGAGCTTTCTAAAAAATATCGCTGTATTGCCATTGACCTTCCAGGCTATGGTAAATCCTCGAAGCATCACGAAATCACCCTAGATTTTTATGCCTCCACCATCAAACATCTCTGCGACTCGCTGGGCTTGGCAAATGTAACCCTTTGCGGGCATTCGCTGGGCGGACAAACCGCAATTTTAACGGGCTTGCGCTATAACAAGCTCGTCAAAAACTTGATTTTACTTTCGTCGGCGGGATTAGAATTTTACACCGATATTGAGCGTACGCTACTGGCACCCTTTGCAAAACTGCCAATTCCCTTTTTCAAATATGCTTCGCCCGCAACGGTCTATATGGGCTATGTTGCAAACTTTTTTGCTATGCCACCAGAAGCAATGTTCATGGTGAAAGACCGCATCGGATGGGCGCACGCAGCAGAATATGACCAGTATTGCCGTGCTGTCTTAGAATCCTTCCTTGCAATGGCAAATGCGCAAGTATATCCGCGCCTGCCCAACGTAAAGCAGCGTACGCTTATCGTTTATGGAAAATACGATAATTTTATCCCGAATTGGTTTATGCACGGCGGCTCGGTGCAAGATATTGCCCACAAAAGCGCAAATCGTATTCCGAATGCAGAATACCTCATTTTCGACCAATGTGGTCACTTTGTGCCGTTTGAAAAGCCACAAGAAACAAATGCAGCAATTACGCGCTTTCTGGATAAAGCCGACACCAAAAAGTAGCCATTTGTGTGCAAAGGATGACCAGCAAAAGCGCAGAAGAACAACAGGCTGAGAGGTGTGATACAACCGTGTGGTGAAGCACCTGAAAAATGTACTGTGTAAAAAATATATTGTATGCCCAATCGTCCATTTTGGGGTAAAAAGTCATCTTGACCGTCATATTTTCTCACGCTTTTTTTGGAATATTTTATGAATACCACCACGACGACACAGCACAACCAAGAGCAAATACCCGATACCGAGCGGCGAGATTTTCTCACGCAAGCCGCTTCAATGCTAGGACTCGCCGTTAGTGCTGGAACGATTGTTTCTCTTGTGAATGCGTGCGAGCAGCCGAATACTACTGGTGGAAGCGGTGGCAGCGGCAGTAGCAGCACTGGCACACTCGACCTCGCCTCAGAAACAGCGTTGCAAAGCGTTGGCGGGGCAATCCGGACGACGATTAACAGAGCGCAGATAATAGTGATTCGTACTTCGCAGACGCAATTTCTCGCCCTCGCTGCACTCTGCACACACGCAGGATGCGGTGTTGGTATGCCAGCAAATGGCGTTATCGAATGCAGATGCCATGGCTCACGGTTTTCTGCAGCCGATGGTAGTGTGCTGAATGGACCAGCCGTGATGCCGCTCCGCAGCTACAGAACAACATTTAACAGCATGACCAATATCCTTACGATTAACCTCGCCTAAGCGTACTTCGCACACTCGGCATACAATCGGCATACTTTGCGTTCAAGAGCGCAAAACCTCATATTTTTTTATTCTTTCCTTTTTCATGCACACACCCGATACCACGCCCAATGGAACGCCCGATGAAGGCTATCAACCCCGCGATTTTACAACACAACTCGGTACTCAAACCTTGCTTGTTCGCTGCGACTATCGCCTTGAACAGCAGGCAGAATGGCTCTTGCAGACACTGACCGACATCCACGCCACCGACCCCATTTCCGAAGGTACGAGCGTAGAAATTGGCTGGTCTGTGCTAACGTTTCTTAAAGATGAATCAGGAAGACTTATTACGTGTGAGCCAGATTATGGCGAATCACCCTTTGAGAGCGTGATTCCTGACGTAACGATGACGCTCCACATCGTTGCTGAACAGGGCTATGTTATCGCACACACGCACACCGAAGAGCGAGCGCGGATTCCTCGTTTCGATGAAACGCTTGTGTTCCGCGAAGGTGTGTTTGAGGAAGAATGTATCTATTTGGAGCGCGAAGAGGCTGATGATGAAGAGAGCGAAGGCGATTCTGGGTGGTTTATTGGCTACGAAGCTGAGGACGACAACGAAAACGAAGAAATTTCAGAAGATGAATTTGGCGCGTGCTATGTATATGAATTATTACAAAAACGCCCTGAACTCCTGACGGTGCTTGGTCTGCCGCCTGGGTACGTTGTTACATTTGCTGCCGATGAAATTGATGCTATTATGGATGAAAATGATAACGATGTATGGAATACCGAAAATATGAACGGTGTAGCGTAATTGCACAGTGAGTGGTGAATGGAGTTGTCGTTGCACAACGTTACACAAACAAAGGAATAATGCCGATGTTTCGGCGCAGTGTTGTAGAGCATCTTGCCAGACATTGCCCAAACACAAAGGCGTTATTCCTTTGTTTTCTTTTGGGCAAGAGCCGCAATTTCCGTAATTTGTGCGCTGCGTACATCCACAGCACACCCACCGCACGTAAGCATCCCACGCAAACACTGTGTGAATGTTTTCCTTACCCTCGACCGTATTTTGACCAAGAACACTGAAAAAGAAAACTGAATGAGAAAAGAAATTTTAATCAATACATCCTTAAATGAAATTCGCGTTGCCATTACAGAAAATGGACGTTTAGCAGAATTATTTTGGGAGCTGCCCGAAAAAGAACGCCACGTCGGGAACGTCTATGTTGGTCGCGTACAACGCATTGTACAGGGCATGAATGCTGCTTTTGTTGATATTGGCTTAGAGCAGGATGCCTTCTTGCACTTTTCGGATGTCGGCGACTTGCCCGAAGACCACGAAGAAGAAAGCAATAACGATGAAGATGACGACGAGCGTAATGAAGGTTCTACGCGCTTTGCAAGCACCATCCGCGATGAAGAATTAAGCGAATCGGCAGCAATGGCATTGCGCCGTCGGCGAAATTACGGCGGCTCGCAGTATTTACCCACCTTTTTCACGCGGCGCGTCGGCGAAGTAACGATTGGCTTAGAGCTTGGACAAGCAATATTAGTGCAGGTTACCCGGGAAGCATATGCCTCAAAAGGTTTGCGCGTTACCACAAAGATTTCTTTGCCCGGACGACATCTCGTTTTGCTACCGTTTGCGCATTCGATTGGCGTTTCCAAGAAAATTTGGGACCTCAAAGAGCGCAAACGCCTTCGCACAATGGCAAAATCTATCTTGCCGCCTGATGTTGGGTGCATTGTCCGCACCGAAGCCGCCGAGCATGACGACGACGTTCTGAAAAGAGACTTGCAAGACCTCGTGAGCAAATGGCGACGTGTGGAAGCAGGCGTTGTGGAAGTAGATGCAGAGCCGACATTGCTCCACAAAGATATGAGTTTGGCGCGGTCGCTCATTCGGGATATTTTCACCGCCGATGTGATGCACGTTATTGTTGATTCCGAGCAGTTATACCGCGATTTACGCGAATATGCTGATTGGACTGCGCCTGAGATTGCGCATAAAATCAAGCTCTACGCCGCCAAAGAGCCTATTTTCGAGGCATTTGGCTTGCAAACAGAAATCGAACGCTCCACAAGCCGCACCGTTCCTTTGCCCTACGGTGGCTACTTGGTATGGGACTACACCGAAGCAATGACCGTTGTGGACGTAAATTCTGGTCGCTTTGCTGCCGACCGCGAGCAAGAAGTCAATGCCCTGCGCATCAACGTCGAAGCGGCACGCGAGGTGGCGCGGCAGATTCGTTTGCGCGACATTGGCGGAATGATTGTGGTGGATTGTATTGACATGATGATGGAGCAGAATCGCCGCCGCGTGGTGGAAGAAATCTACCGCTCCACCCGCGTTGACCGCGCACAGGTTACGGTCTATCCCATTACACAGCTTGGCTTGCTGCAAATCACACGAAAGCGCGTTCGGCAGAATATCCTGCAAGTGGTGAATCAAACCTGCCCAACCTGCAATGGAACAGGCAGTATTCCGTCTTCTTCAACGATTGTCAGCAGCATAGAACGCTGGCTGAAACGCTTTGTTACCACAACGCGCTCTGTAAAAACTCCCGAAACACCCGCGCAGAACAAACAACATCCACAACACGATAAAAAGCCACAAGCCCAGCAAGCACGAGCTTCGCAGCACTTAGTACACAACACTCCATCGCAAGAGCGAGAGTTTACGCTCGTGTTGAAAGTGCATCCAACAATCGCCCGCGACCTCAGTATTGGTGCGGTTTCCAAGCTGGCTCGTATGATGTTTAAGTATTTCGTAAAAATCCGCATTCACCAAGACGAGCACTTGCGCCACGACGAGTTCCGCTTCTTTTCGCCGCGTCGTCAGCGCGATATTACGGATGAGTATTGAGGAAAAATAAGGGTGCTTGTTGGATTCAGTTGGAAAGAATCTTGTGAGATGTAGTCCACCTTTGAGGTCAATGGCATGACGTTAAGCGTTTTTCCCTCACCCCAACCCCTCTCCCAGAGGTGGAGGGGCAAGATGCAGAGCCAATTCTTCGCCCTCGCCTTTTGGGAGAGGGTCGCTCGTAGAACGTGGTGAGGGCTTAACGTAATGCCATTGACCTTTGAGGTGGACTATTACACTATTTAATTGAAAATTACTGCTTCGACAAGCTCAACATAAAGATTTGAAGTGGTTTTCAGCCTGAGTTTGTCGAAGGCTCACTGTAAAAATTAACTAAATAATGTACTACGTCTAAAACAACGCACTTTTTTAGTATCGAAGAACTCAAACGCAAACTTGGCGAGTAATAAGCACAACACGCCATAAACACTCGCTCCAGCATTATGACGCACACCACAAACGGTACAAACACTCCAAAACCACGCACAATCACGGTTCTCGGCTCAACGGGTTCGATTGGCGTACAGACAATGGAAGTCATTGCTCGCAGGGCAGATGAATTCTCGCTCGGCTGGCTGACCGTGAATACGCGCTACGACCTTCTGGACGCGCAATTACGCCGCTACGCACACATTTTCCAACCCAAAGGCGTAGTGCTGGCGGACGAAACGGCGTACAAAGAATTTAAGCGCGTGAGTGCCTTCACAGGCGAGGTTTTATGCGGCGACGAAGGTGTTTGTGCGGCGGCTGCCGATAGCGCAGATATTATCATGTCGGCACTGGTGGGTTTTAGCGGCGTGTTGCCGAATTATGCAGCTATTCAAAAGAAAACCACGATTGCCCTTGCAAACAAAGAAACACTCGTCAGCGCGGGCTGCGTGATTATGCCCGAAGCAGCAAAGCACGGCGTGGAAATACTTCCCGTTGATAGCGAACACAGCGCGATTCAGCAATGTTTGGTCGGCGAATATGCGAGCGAAATTGAAAAGCTGATTCTGACTGCCTCTGGCGGACCCTTCCGCGAGTGGTCGCTGGAGCGATTGCACGACGTTACGCCCGCGCAAGCCTTGAAGCATCCGAATTGGTCCATGGGCAATAAAATTACGATTGACTCTGCAACGCTGATGAATAAAGGCTTTGAAGTGATTGAAGCATATTGGCTGTTTGGCGTTTCGGCGGAGAAAATCGAAGTGGTGGTGCATCCGCAAAGCATTATTCACTCAATGGTGCAGTTTTGCGATGGCTCGGTGAAAGCGCAACTTGGCTTGCCCGACATGAAAATTCCGATTTCCTACGCCCTCAGCGTACCGCACCGCTTCCCCAACGACGATACACGCATGGATATATGCGCCTTGCAGAACCTTTCCTTTTTCCCGCCCGATTTGTCGCGCTTTCCCTGTCTGCGCTTGGCGTTTGAGGCAATGAGGCAAGGCGGCACCGCCCCAGCAGTGGTCAATGCAGCAAATGAAATTGCCGTGAGTAAGTTTTTGCAAGGAATCATCGGTTTTCTGGGCATTCCGAGCATGATTGAAACCTGCTTAGAGCGCATTCCCTTCCTTGCCGCACCAACGCTCAACGACATTGTAGCGGTGGACAAGGAAACACGCGCTTTGGCGGCTTCGCTAGCAGAATCGTTTGCTCGGTCAGTGGTTGCATAAAGTGATTTTTTCTTGAGTTTGGACTAAAAATACAAAACCAATAGTGGCACAGACATTCCTGTCTGTGAGTGTTAGCGCAGGTTTTAGGTAACAAACACAGACAGGAATGTCTGTGCCACTATGGGTTTTTATCGCGCATATTTTTTATTATTCCTTCGTTTTTTTTCTTCACATCATGGAACTTCTTTCAACAATTCTCATTTTTATCGTCGTTTTAGGCGTACTCGTCACTGTCCACGAACTGGGGCATTTCCTCGCGGCACGCCTAACGGGGATGCGAGCAGAAACCTTTGCCGTCGGCATGGGCAATCGCGTGTTTGGCTTTAATAAAATCACTGGGTTTACCTTCGGTTCGCTTTCGGAAGAAGACGAGCAACGCGCTGTTGATGCGGGCTTCACGGATTACCGCGTTGCCATGCTGCCGATTGGCGGCTACGTGAAAATCTCTGGCATGATTGACGAAAGCATGGACACAGAGTTTTTGGACAGCGAACCCAAATCTTACGAGTTTCGCTCAAAAAATGCCGCGCAGAAAATTTTTGTCATGGCGGCGGGTGTGATTATGAACATTCTCCTTGCAATCGGCATATTTACTGGGATTGCAATGTTTGAAGGAAAAACTATTGTCGAAACCACAACGATTGCTCATGTAGAAAAAAATACGCTTGCCGATGCAGTTGGCTTCAAGGTAGGCGACAAAATAGTTGCCGTCAATGGCGAAAAACCTGACTCGTGGTTCAGCGCAATGACTCTGCTCACGAAGGAATTAGGCGACGACCGCATCGTTACGATTGAGCGCAACGCTTCGCAATTTCCCTTGCGTATTTCTGGCAAAACTCTCGCCGATGCTATCTCGGCACAGCAGCCTATCGGGCTTCTTCCGCAAGGAACATCGGTTATGATTTCTGGCGTAGAAACGCTGAAACCCGCAGGAAAGCTGGGTTTGTTGTCGGGCGACACCATTACATCGCTCAATGGCGTTGCGATTGCTTCCACCGCGCAATTTGTCGAGCAGATTAAAGGCAACAAAGGCAAAGAATTGAGCATTGAGTGGAAGCGTGGCTCGGCGCGGATGTCGGGCTTGATTATGCCCGATACCGATGGGCGCATTGGTGTGCAGATTGGCAGCGTCTATAATGGCGCATTGCAAAAAGAACGCTACGGTTTTCTTGAATCCTTCGGCGTTGGAGCGCAAGAAATGGTCAGCACTCTGCAAATGTACATCGGTGCAATGGCGCAGCTGTTCAAGGGCAAAGTGGCGGTCAAGCAAGCTGTTGGCGGTCCGATTCAAATTGCAAAAATGAGTAAACAATCCGCCGACCTCGGTTTAACGCCGCTTCTCCGCTTTATGGCAATTCTCTCGGTCATTCTCGCTGTGATGAATATTCTCCCTTTCCCAGCACTCGACGGCGGGCATATTGTCTTTATTTTGATTGAAACTATCATTCGCCGCGAAATCCCCGTCAAAATCAAAATGGGCGTTCAGCAAGCAGGAATTGTGCTGCTTCTGGGCTTTATGGCGTTTGTATTTTACAATGATTTGACGCGATAGACGCGATAATAACACCAACACCGAGAATGACAACAACATCGCCTACTTCTCGCAAGCCAACGCCGCTTGAGCAAACAAGCGTTGGACAGAAATTGCTCCCTCGCAGATGGCTTGCTTTCGGCATCTTGACGGCAAGTGCTGTCTTTATTGTGGTATTTGTAAATAATGTGTTGCGCGTTGGCAAAATGACAGAGGACATTGACAAAATGAAAAAAGAACATCAGCGCCTCACGCACCAAAACGAGCTGTATCGCGCTGAAATCATTCGTTTGCAATCGCCAGAGCGCATCACCACTGTTGCCAAAGCACATTTGAACTTGATTCCCGCCACAACAGCACCAGAGCGCATTCCAGAGCGTCACTCTTCTCGCCCAGAATAACGGACATTCCCTCGAACTGTTTTGCTATGCCCCCATGTGTTTACTTCTTTTTGCCCTTGATGCGCACCCCGCATATAAACTGGTTTTGGCAGCAAATCGCGATGAATTTACTGCTCGTCCGTCTCACGAGGCGCACTTTTGGCATGATTACCCGAATGTTCTTGGTGGGCGCGATGAAGAAGCTGGTGGAACATGGCTTGGAATCACGCAGAGCGGGCGTTTTACTGCACTCACGAATTTCCGCGATATTGCCAATATCAATCCTAACGCGCCTTCTCGGGGCAGACTAACGCAAACATTCCTGACACATCCTGAAATGTCCACGTCCAATTTTGCAGCTCTTTTGGAGCGCACAGGGACACTCTACAACGGTTTTAACATCCTTTGGGGCGATTTTGCGGCTGATGCGAGCGATTTTTTTTGGTATTCTAATTACACCTCCGAAACGTACAATCGCTCTATACACAAGATTTCATCAGGTATTCACGGCGTAAGTAATGCGCTCTTCGACACACCGTGGTTCAAATTAGAGCGCGGCAAAGAACTCTTGAAGCAAGCATTGGAGCGGTCTTTAGAGCATAATCATACGCCAGACCACCTCAGCAGTGCGCTGCTCGCAATGATGCGCGATGACCACAAGCCTACAGATGAACAACTGCCAAAAACAGGCGTGAGCCTTGAGTGGGAGCGGGTTCTCTCGTCAATGTTCATTGAAACTCCTGATAAAAAATATGGAACGCGCTGCACCACTATTCTCCTGATTGACCGAGCAAATACCGTGCATTTCAGGGAATATTTGTCTATGCCGCCCGATGGAAAAAATGCTGCCGCATTTACGCCAAAAGAGCAGTATTTTCATTTTCAGCTTGCACCCGATACACACTCAATTCTCGAATAAACTGGCAGATTTGCTTGCTTCTATACTAAAAAAGGTTTGGTGCTGGAGATGTAGTCCACCTCAAAGATGGACTACATCTCGTTTCCTTCACTTTTTGATATGCAATTTTTACCCGTTTTTTAGTATAAAAAGCAGAATATGTTTCCACAAGACTACTATTATGCCCACAACTTCTTCTTGCTCTCTCTTGTCCAACAACTCATTCCCGCGACGTTTACGTGATATTCTTTGCTGTACGTGCGGGTTTTTGTTGAGCATTTCCGCACTGCTCCGTGCGCAAGATACGAGCAAGGACAATGAAATTTACCTTGCCGATGTCAGTAAAAGCAATGGCACAGTGAGTATTGCTCTGCCTGTAAACATCAGTCGTCATACGGGCTATGACAATCAGCCATGGTTTACTACCGATAATCGTGCGCTTCTTTTCTCCTCCATTCGCGGGGAAAATAATCCCACAAAACAGCACGATATTTACAAGTACGTCATCAACGATTCTACCACGTCTCAGCTTACCAACACGCCAGAAAGCGAGTTTTCACCGATGATTATTCCCGACGATGGGCAGAGTATCTCGGTGGTGCGCGTCGAAAAAGATTCTACGCAGCGCATATGGCGATTCGATGCTAAAGGCATGAATCCTCGTTTGGTATTGCCAAGCATTCCCCGTGTGGGCTATTATGCGTGGATTGGCGCGGCGCATTTGGCATTGTACATTATTTCTCCTCAGCGCAACCAAGCTCCCAGCGTTCAATTAGCACAGGTGCAGGATTCTCTTATCCGCGTAGATACCATCGACACCCAGTGCGGGCGGTGTTTTCGGCGGATTCCTTCGAGTATTGCCTTGTCGCAAGCGGCATTCAGCTATATTCATCGCACGAATGATTCGCTCTGGACGCTCAAGCGTGTGAATCTCAAAAACCGTATTGTTAGTCAAATTTTTTCGCTACCCGCAGGCACCGAAGATTATACGTGGATGCAAAATGGTACGGTGCTGTGGGGCAAGGGACGTACAATCTATGCTCGGCACGCCCGCAAAGATAGTGCGTGGCGCGAGATTGCCGATTTTTCTCGTGTCTTGCCCGAAGGTTCTATCAAGCGCATCGTTCTTAGCCCCGATGAAAAGCGCATTGCCTTTGTTTGGCAGCAAGAATAGAACCATATCCGTCCGAATAAGTATATGTGCCATTTTTCGTGATATTGTTATACTGAATTTGCTTTATTTTTTGCCCTACAACCCGCATGAATACGAACTTTCTTGAACAAGTCCTCCCCCCAGCGCACGTGCCATTGTCTGAGTTTCAGGCACTCATCAGCCTTTTGGACGATACCGATGAAACAGTCTGCCGCGCTGTGCGCCAGAAATTAAAAAGCTATGGAGGCAGCATTGTTCCTTGCTTGCGGAACATTTGGGCGACAGGACAAGCAACCAAAGATGAGCATATTCTTCATTCGTTGGTGCTGGTGATACAAAGTTTTCAACAAGATGCGCTCTTGGAACTGCTGGAAATGGTGAAAGAATCGGGCGACACAGGCAAGGATATTGACCTCGAAACAGCCGTGATTCTTCTTTCGCGCTTTGGCTACCCCGAAACAGAACCCGCCACCATGAAACAACAGTTGGATGCCATCGCGCTCAGGATTCATGCGCTGTTTATGAAGGCACCCGTTCACAATGAATTGAATTTATTGCTCAGTATCAATCAGGCGTTTTTCGAGGAAGAAGCCTTCTACGGCGCGGAAGACAAGGAATATCACGACCCCGATAATTCCTACCTGTTCACGCTGTTGCACGGTAAACGCGGGATTCCGATTTCGCTCTGTGCCGTATATTTGCTCGTTGCCGAGCGCACGGGCGTGAGTTTGCAGGGCGTGGGAATGCCAGCGCACTTTATCGTGTATCATCCTGAGCTGGATATTTTTATTGATACCTTCAACAAAGGCGCGTTTCTTTCGCGGGATGATTGCAAACGCTTTATTCAGGGCGCAGGTTTCACCTACGAAACCAGTATGCTGGGGCGCGTGTCGAACGTCGCAATTCTGCTACGCATGATTCGCAATCTCGTCTTTGCCTACACCAAGCGCGGTAATAACTGGGAAATAGCCGCGTTGCAGGAAATCAGCACAGCGATTGTAGAGATGATGAATCAAGAAGATAGTTAGCAGGACTTTTGCAAAGCACGGGGAGTGCCGAATGTACGCTGCAATCACACGAAAAGCTAGGAACTATGCGGAGTACATTCCGCACACGTATTCTGCGAAAGTCCTAAAAAACTTTGCTTCGTTGCAATCGGGAAAATAAATTTCAGTACATCACGCGAGAAATTACGAAAAAAACTTGGTAACCTGACTGTTTAGAGGCGTTTATGCCCCGAAGCGAAATATATTATTTTTTAGGTCTTGAATTCAAGGGTGAATTGGTGTTGTGTGCTTGCTTGGGAGTGTTGTGGGGGGCAGGCTGTGGGGACAGACAGCGAAGAGTGATTCGCTGAAACGTGTTCTTTTCACAAAAGATTTTCAGACCACTCCACTCTTGTGCTGCGTTGAATTATTGAAGGAAGATGCGTATTCAATCTTGCGACGAAGAACATTTTCTACGACTCGTTGGCGAGATAATTTTCAATATTCACTTTTACCGCTTTCAGCAATGAAATAATTGCGAACATATCATCATCTTGTGTTGTGTCAAACGCACGACTTTGTGCGTATTCCGAGCCATCCAGCACGACAAAAAACCATAAGCGCCCAAGGACATAGCAGCCATACATCTTGTTCTCTAAGGTAGGAGTACCTTTCAATTTCACTTGATTGAGTTCTCGTGCGGCGAGCATAGCTGTAAGAAGTTGTGCAAGCGGGTCAGCGTCAGTGCTGCGTTGGCGTTTGTATTCATGAAGGAAAAAGAACGGCACATCAGGCTCGACGCGCCCTGTGGCAACAACACAATCAACAGTTCCGTGAAGTTGAATTCCCTGCACAGTGCTTGTAATCTTGCGTTGATAAAAAACATTGTATCGTTCATGGTGAAAATTGACTGCGAGCATGAGCGGACCGATGAAGTTCATTTTGAGTTCGTCTTCGTTCCAATAATCCACACCATTGCGTAGAAAAGTTTGGCACTTCAGAACATCCCGCCGCTCCTCATCAGTAGCAGGATGCTTCTCGGTAAGCCATTTCTCAAGCGAATCCAACTTTGGTCGCTGCTTAATGCCGAAGGCTTTGCCGGCAGTATCAACGTTCCATTTTTGAAAAGATTTCATTATGATTATGAAAATTAGTGTTGATGAAGCTCGTATTTATGCAGCTTTTAGGTATTTGCTGCATTGTTCAGAAAATGCACATCAGAGAATGCAAATTACACAAATCTGAAGAAAATCACATCGGAAGAAAATTCTTGGCGAACCTTCAACCACCACCATTTTCACTCTTTGTCAGGAGAAACTATGCCTAGCTCCAACACCGCATCAAATGACGAGTTGATGCTTATTGACGATAGCGATGAAATATTGCAGAGCCGCTCACAATGGCACTTGCTCATTGTGGATGACGACGAGGAAATTCACAGCGTCACGCGCTACGCACTTGCCGATTTTCGGTATCAAGACGCGCCGCTCACCATTCTCAGCGCGTACTCTGGCTCGGAAGCGCGGGAAATCTTGCGCCAAACGCCTCAGATAGCCGTCGTAATTATTGACGTTGTCATGGAAAGCAACGATGCTGGTTTGCGCCTTGTGGAATGTATCCGCAACGACCTCAAGAACGAGTTTGTACGCCTCGTTCTGCGCACAGGGCAGCCCGGACAAGCACCTGAGCATGACGTGATTGCCAAATACGACATCAACGATTACAAAAACAAAGCCGAACTCACCAACACACGCCTTATGACGCTGATGACAACGGCGTTGCGCTCCTTTTCGGACATCAAGGATTTGGATGATTTGCGGAAAAACTTGGAGCATCAAGTCCACGAACGTACACGCGAGCTGACCTACGCAAACGAGCGTTTGCACGCCGTGAACATTGAGAAAGATGAGCTTTTAGGCATTGTTGCGCATGATTTGAAAAATCCGCTTAATGTTCTCCTGAATATGGTCGCCATGTACGAGGATATGTTTGTAAGCAGTATGCTGGATGGCAGCGATATGGCACAAATACGAGAGTTTTTGCATCTTGTGGAAAGTTCTGCCGAAAAAATGCTCAACCTTATCTCCAAGCTGCTCGACGTAAACGCACTGGAGCAAGGCAAATTCAGGATGAACCTGATTTCATGCCCGCCAGCCGTACTGATTGCTCAAACCGTAGAATTTATGCGGCACAGGGCGGAAGTAAAGAACATCGCGCTGCACTGCGACATTTCCCCCGAAGCCGCAACAGCGCACGTGTTCATAGACGAACAGGCATTTGGACAGGTGGTGGAAAATCTCCTCTCGAATGCCGTCAAATACTCGCCGCACGGGAAGAACGTTTACGTAAGGATGAAATCTGAGGGAGGAAATATGAAGCAAGAAAGCTCGGACACTTCAGCCCTTAGCCCTCAAATTTCATCCTTTCTTCGCCTTGAAGTTGCTGACGAAGGACCGGGCATTTCTGCAGAAGACATGAAAAAACTCTTTGGGAAATTTGCTCGCCTGACGGCACAGCCCACAGGTGGCGAGGATTCGACGGGTCTTGGGCTGGCGATAGTCAAAAAAATGGTGGAGGCAATGAACGGCAAGGTGTGGTGCGAGTCTGAGCTTGGCAAAGGTGCGACGTTTATTGTAGAATTGCCGATAGTAGCTTGATGGAAGGGCGCATCAATACGCCTTTGGAGCAAAACCATCGTCGTCGTGGAAGGTCATCAGGTTGTTGTCGAACGAAATCACGTACAAGCCTTGCTTTTTTGCCAGTTGCAAGGCTTCATCGTTTGAACTTGCCGCAACGATGATACCGTAGAGTTTCAAATGTGCATATTCGGGAAAAATGCTGCGAAAGCGACCCAGCATGGTCAATACTTGTTCGATGGAATCTTGCCGCAACTGACTTTTGATTTCGACAATGTAGGCTTCCTTGCGCGACCCGTTTACGATGCCGAGCGCGTCCAGTTCAACCGTTTCAGCACCCACGCGCCGTTGGCGGTAGGGCATAAAATCTTCCACGCCAAAGCGTCTGAAAAGAAGTTTGCGCACCGATGGCAGCGACATTCCTTCGGTGAATTTGCCGAATTTATTTCCGATTCCGCCGATTTGTTTGCCGAGTTCGCGGAGTTGGCGGTCGGTTTTTTTTTGCATAGCTTTTATTTCGGCGCGACGAATCTCTTCTTTTTCTTTTGCTTCAGCATCACGCCTGTCGGCTTCAGCAGCGCGTTTATCGGCTTCAGCAGCGCGCCTATCCGCCTCAGCAGCACGCCTATCGGCTTCAGCTTGTGATGCAGCAATTTGCGCCTTCAGTGCCTGCGTATCAAGCGCGAGTGAAGCAACGAGGTCTTTCAATTCTTGGTCGGTCATGGCAAAAAATAATTGTGGTTCAACATTCGGAACACCGCTAAATTACGAAAAATATCGCATCCTCAATCACGAACAAACAATGAAGCGTTCTCAGTACAAAGTTACACGAACTATCTTGTGCTTATACCTCTTTGCGCTACCGATATGTTGTCGCGCACAATCTCGTGAGATTGATTCCGTAAAAAACCTTCTTACAAAAGCTACTGATGATACCTCACGTGTAGAATTGCTCCTTTCCTTAGCAAACTTTTTGCGTGGCATAGAAATAGAGCGTAGCAAACGATTGGAATATGATGCACTCTCATTGTCTGTAAAGATTCGTTTTGAGCGAGGGAAAATCGAATCTTTGATTGGATTGGCATCGTCATATTCAAGAATGGGGCAGAAAGATACTGCATTGATGTATAATCAGCAAGCTCTCATGCTTGCCGAAAAATTGAATGATACCCGCGCCATTGCTCAATCATTGAACCATTTAGGGGTTCTTGCTCGGCGGTCAGGAGAGTATGATAAAGCGGCAGCATTACACCGGAAAGCACTAAAAATTGCGGAAGATATCCATGACGATACGCTTCTCTCATATATTTTGAAAAATCTTGCAACGCTCTACATTCTCATACGGCAATATGATTACGCACTGGAAATTTTTCAGTATGCGCTGACTATTGCGACAAAAATACATGATAAAGAAGGAATGGCGATTGCCACAGGAAATATTGGCTTTATCTATACTGAATTAAATCAATTAGACTCTGCACTTGCGTACTGCAAGGAATCACTTACATTGAATGAGAAGCTAGGAAATAAGCGCGGTATGACCATTGTATTTTCCCAACTGGCAACGATTTATTTAAGACAAAAAAAATTCAATCAAGCTGCATTATTCGCTCAACAATCATTAGCACTGGGGCAGAGAATTCAGCAAGAAGAATCAGAACCTTACATTATTCTAGCATTTGTAGCGATTGAGGAAAAAAAATATTACGTGGCAGATTCACTTTTTCAACTTTCTTTGCAGAAGGTAGCCCTGACGGGGAATCCGCCATATAATAGATTGAGTATTTATCAGGGATTTTATCAATTAGCAAAACTGCAAGGTAATTCAAAAAAAGCCTTGGTATGGTTGGAACAGTCAAATCAGCTATCGGACTCAATCAACTCTAATGAACGTATCAAACGTATCAATGAATTGCAAATGCGCTATGACAAGCAGCAGAATGAAGAAAAAATCAGGGTGTTACAAGCTGAACGACAGGTGCAAATAATTTCATTTTCAATTATCGTTGGCATTACCGCCGTTTTTGTGTTGATACTCCTGAGAGCAAATCGTAAACGCAAAGTAGCATTTAACAAATTGACCGAAGCAAAGAACGAATTGGAAGAGTCGTACCAACACATCAATGCAGTAAATGGAGAAATTGAGCGAAAAAATATGCAGCTTCAGCACAATCTCGACGAACTCCGCCGCACCCAAACCCAACTCGTCCAAGCCGAAAAAATGGCTGCTTTGGGAACGCTCGTGGCGGGAGTGGCGCATGAATTGAACACTCCTATTGGTGTGGCAGTAACGGCGGCATCCACGCTGCAAACACGAACGCGAGACTTTGTGAAACGCTTCACCGAAGGAGGCTTAAAGAAAAGTGAATTGGAGCAATACGTCCAAACCGCCGACACAGGCGCGGACTTGACGCTGCGGAACTTGGAACGCGCCGCAAATTTGATTCAAAGTTTCAAACAGGTCGCCGTTGACCAAACCCGCGACGACGTGCGTGAATTCAGGCTTGGCGCGTATTTGCAGGAAATTGTTACAAGCCTTCAACCAATGGTCAAAATCACCAAACACCGCATCGTGCTTGATGTTCCGGCGGAAGTACGAATGGTGAATTATCCGGGCGCATTGTCGCAAATCATCACCAATCTCGTGCAAAATGCTCTGAAGCACGCATTCGAGGGCTTCCGTGACGACGGCACGATGACGATTGCCGTTTCACCAATGACGGACGAGCAAGTAACTATCACCTTCTCCGACAACGGGCGCGGCATTCCTGCGGACATCAAACCGCGTATTTTCGACCCTTTTTTCACTACAAAGCCCGGCGAACAAGGCGGGACGGGGCTTGGGCTGCATATTTCGTATAATCTCGCAACGCAGAAAATGGGCGGCGCAATGCAAGTAGAATCAGAGGAAGGCGCAGGAACAACATTCATTGTACAACTTCCCACAATACATTTGACGGACTACTAGCGCACAATCGGCGTTTCTATCATCACTTTCACCGTCCGACAATAAAATCGTCCTTCGGGAATATCGTTGTCAAAAAGTAGTTCATCCTTACCCAAACCCAGCACCGTTGCTCCTGTTGAGGGTAATGTCGTTCCGAAAATACTTCCTGCTATCGTCTCGGCGCGGCTGAGAGAGAGCTTTCTGTCGTAGTCGCTTGTGCCGGTGCGGTCGGTGTAGCCTGCAATCTGAACCTCCGACAATTCCTTGATTTGCGACTTGATAACGTCCACCGTGCGTGTCTGCTCGCTCGTGAGTTCTGCCGCATTAAATTCAAAGAGCATCAGGCTAAATTCCTCAAACTCCTTATCGCGTCTCTTCTCGCGGCGTTTTTTTTGCACCGTAATACAAGTCAGGACGTGTTACTCTTTGTTCTCAGCTATCTGAAGAATTACCCGACGCAGGAGTATCATGCCGCTGTCTGGGGGATGTATCAAGGTCAGGCA
>RDXM01000144.1 GCA_004292595.1 Candidatus Kapaibacterium sp.
GTACGTGACTAAATATAGTTGAGGATGCTTCGACAGGCTCAGCATGAGGTCGAAAACGGTCTTGACCCTGAGCTTGTCGAAGGGTATCATGCAAACTATATTGAGCGACGTACTTACAGACAAAAAGGCTGCTCTACCTTTGGAATTTTTATCTTTTCTGTACACTACACTCTCTCTACTACATCACGTTGCCAGATTTTTACCGCAGCAATACCCGAAACGTACTGCGTATAGTAGAGAAGCTCCATTGTTCCTTCGACCGCCTCTTCTATCGCATCATTCCATGCAAGCGAGATGCTGCCTGTGCGTCCAGCATTTGTACCGTGCTGCTCTTGCTCAAAAACTTCCTGCATATCGGGAAAGGCTTCATCACGAAAAGCATACACAATTTCCACTACATCTTCTGGTACTTCTTCAGGACGACACACCCACAAGCCAAGCGGCATTGGTACTTCAACGAAATCTGTCCATTCATCGCTTACATCCAGCACCACTTCTTGCGCAGCATCGTAGCCATACTCAATAACAACATCAGCAGTACGCAAGGCTTCAGTAATATCGGCAAAGCTCTCCTGCCTGAGAGCGAGCGGTATATCGAATTTTTCGCTCAACATAATTGCGCCCATTTGCACGATAAAATCGTTTGCAGTCCTAGACACACAGGTACGAATTTCCTCTGCATTTGGTTTGAGATATACTGATGCACTGTACGTTAAGCCTTCCAAAACAAGCGTTGGAGCTGGTATAATGCGCAGGTCTGTTTTTAAGCCAATCAGTGCATAGCTCATCGGTGAGATAAAGGTAGCTTCTACGGTATGGCGGGCAAGATGCTCGGCGCAATCGCGCTCGGTGCCGCGCAAAAGCCGTATTCCACGCTCGGCGCAAATGCGCTCTGCATTCGCCACTAATGGCGCGAAAAGAGGATGCGTGGGAATGGCAATACTAAAACTCATGCAGTTGAAAATGCAAAACAAAACATTGAATCTGGGTTTGGAGGAGATATTTAGCCAAATGCGGCAAAAATATACCAATCTGCAAGATACACAAGTTTAGGGAATAAATTCAATAGAGAAATGTATCACCAAAACAATCAGACAAATTTTATCTCTTCGTTGGACGAGAAATAGACGGCACAATGCCCAAAGCCAGCACAACAAGCGGGTAAGCAGCTATCCATGCGCAGCGAACAAAAAAGCTCGTTTCCAGCGACAGTGTTTCTGTGCTAGACTGCGCCAGAAAAAATATCGCAAGAGCTGAGACAATCAATCCAGCAAGGGATTTCCACTGGTAGCGAACTGGATAAATCCGCCGCGTCAGAGCGAACATCCCTGCCGCACTTACCATGTATGCACCAAGCGTTGCCCACGCTGCACCTTGTATGCCCAATACGGGAATAAGTGCGATATTCAGCGCGATATTACTGAGCGCAGAAATACCTGAAATAAGCGGCAAATACTTCGTCCGCTTGCGGATATAGACGCTCGCGGCAAAATGTGTAAACATTCCATTGAAATAATACGCGCCCAGCACTATCGGCACAAGCCCCAAGCCGCTCCAATACACGGGATTTACAAAACGACCGCCCACAAACGGCAGCCGCACAACATATTCCATGCACAGGCTACTGAGCAAAAACACACAACAACACGCTGCCGTGAAGTACGTCAATACCTGCGCAAGCAAGACGTGAAAGGCTCGTCGTTGCTTGATTGTACGCTTGCTTGCTGCCGCGTACTCTCGCAAATAAAACGGCTTCCATGCGTACTCGAACACCGTTACCATCATCATCATCGGAATGCCCAAACGATAATTTGCCTGATATATCCCCAAGACCGACGAACCCAGAAAAAACTTGATAATTGGTCTATCAATCACTTGCAGCATCATTGCCGAAAAAGCTGCTGGAACAGTCGGCAAGCCAAAACGCCACAACTCGCCGAACAATGCGCCATCCAAGCGAATACCAGAGCGCAGCAGATACCGCACAAATTCTGGCACAAGCAACAGCACACCTGCAAAGGCAGACAGCAGCCCCGCAAGAAAAATCCCTCGAATGCCCATTTGAAGCCATACCACGCAGACAATATTTGCCGAAACGTTCAAGAGAATGACCGCAAACTTTGTCATTGCAAAGCGTTTGGCGCGTTGTTCCATGCGAAGTGCAGCGTAGGGAATCAGCGTGAGCGCATCAAAAAAAGCAATAAGCGCAGAATACATAACCAACATTCCGCCCACTTCAACGACACTCAAACGCAGTATTGAAGCAACATTGGAAGAAAAAAGCAATAATAGTACCGTTACCGCACCCGCAATGAGAACAATACCAAATAAACTATGAACAAAAACAGAACGATTGTATTCATGCGGGTTCTGGTTTGTTTTATTCTCAGAGGAGGTGTGAAAAAACTTGAAAAAAGCAGAATCAAAGCCGCAGGAATACACAACATTCACAAAGGCAATTAAGGTGTAGAGATACGCTGTATCGCCTAATTCCGCAGGAGAAACATAATTGGTGTAGAGCGGTGTGAGCAAAAACGTAAGCAATCGCCCCATCACGGTACTTACGCCATATATCAACGTTTCGGAACTGAGTGCGCGAAGTTTTGCAAGCATAACAAGAAAAAGAAAATATCGGTCAAAACAACGGTTACGCTGCCGTGCGACGCGCTTCCTGCGCAGCTTCCGCGCTCAAAAGCGGCAGACGCACCGTAAAAATAGAGCCTTCATTCATGCGGCTTGCAACGCTTACCGTGCCGCCATGCGCTTCAACAAATTCTTTCACAATCGACAAGCCAATACCAGTCCCAGAAATAGTTGTGGTATTAGAAGCGCGGAAAAACGGCGTAAATAATCCAGAAATATCTGCCTCTGGAATACCAATACCTTTATCCTGCACAGAAATCACCACATATGCGGTTTCGCAATAGACATCAACCATAATGGGTGCATCCTTTGGCGAATACTTAATGGCATTGGTAACGAGATTTCGCACCACATAGCGCAGGAGCTTCATATCGCCATTTATCATTGCTTCGTGAACGTTGATATTCCGAACAATTCTTGCCCGCGAGGTTGCCGATGCAATAAATTCCATTTCGGTCGAAATATTGCGGCACAACTCGGCAATATCCATGGCTTTCGGGTTGAAACGCCCAGCAGCATTTTGCGACTCGCTTTGCGACAAGAAATCATTCATCAAATCGGTCAATTCATTCACACGCAGACGAATTTTGCTGAGTTCTGATAAGCGCTTTTCTGTTGTCAGGCGGTCGAAATAGCGCGTGAGCATATCTACCGAAAGCAAAATTCCTGCAAGCGGTGTGCGGAACTCATGCGAAATCGTCGAAACAAAGCGCGTTTTGAGCGCACTTACTTGGCGTTCTTTATCAAGCGATTTTTGCAACTGCTCCTCAGATTGCTTCTTTTCGCTTACGTCCATCAGAGCTTGAATAATGACTAACTCGCCAGCATCGGTGCGGAGTTTCGTGCTGTAATCATCGAACCAACGAAAATCATTGCTACTCCGCTTGTTTGCCTCGCGCACAATACGCAAGCGATAGGTGCGCATCAGAACAATATCCGCATCGTTTTCTAGCCATGCTTGCCATTCCGACTCAGCTTTTGTGCGGTCTTCCTCGTGCATAGGCAAACGCATCTCGCCGCTATGAAGCATCTCGGCAAACATTTCCATTGAATAGCCAGTTTGCTTGACAAATTCCGTGTTCACAAACTCCAAGCGCGATGATTGCTCGCGTTTGATGCTTTGCAGAATACCGACAGGCAAGCCCTGCACAAGCGCACGATAGCGTTTTTCGCTCACGCGCAAACGTTCTTCTGCTTCTTTTTGTGAGGAAATATCAACCGTCGAGCAAACAATTTCGCGCACACGACCTTGCTCAATCACAGGAACAAGTGCGTTCATGTAGTGTGCGCCGTTCAGAAAAGATTCAAAACGAACATTTTTTCCTTGAAATGCTGCGTCAAAATGCTGTTTGTACAACGTGTTCAACTTTTCGCCAAACACGCCTTTCATTGTTTTTCCGCGTAATGCTTCGGTATCCAAACCAAATTGTGCGGCAATTTTCCCTTCAAAAAGCGTAATGTAATACTCGTTATCTTCTGCCCGCACGACCTTGATAACAAGATTCTGCAAGTTCCGCACAGTTTCGCGGAAATCCTCGCGCAGAGCCGTTGCGAGGGCTTCTTTTGCATTGTCGCGTTCGGCTTCACGCTTTTGAATTTGCCCCAGCATTGTATTGAAACCATCGGCAAGTACGCCAATTTCGTCATCGCCGCCGCGCCAGCGTTCATCAAAACGAGCCGAATAGTCATTATCATTGGAAATACGCTTCATTACTGCCGCCAAGCCCAAGAGCCGCCGCGAAACAACACGCTGTAAGAGCAACGCAAGCAATACCGATACACCCGTCAGCACCGCACCAATTCCCGCCATTTGCAGTGCGGAGGAGCGTATTTCTGCATTTAATTCGCTCGTCGAAAGGCGCAAATGTAGCACACCATAGTATTCATTCTTAAAAAGAATCTTCTGATACAAGGCAAGCGCAGTATCGCTAAATTTGTGATGGCGTTGCGTCACGCTATCGAAACTGAGATTTGTCGGCAGAATATTAGAAGAAGTTCGTTTCTGTACGCCTTGCGAGGGAATGTTTTGTGAGGGAATGTTTTGTGAGGGAATATTCCCTGTGTTATCTTCTTTGCTGTCGCTGTCATTATCATTGTAAAATTCTGCAAAAAGATTCCCTGCTTTATCATACACCGCCGCATAACGCACGGCCGTAACGGAGGAAAGGCGCGTCAGGGCTTCCTCCGCATCGTCGGTGTTCTGGAAGGCAAGCGACGGCGTACAATAATCGCCCACCACTTGGGCTAATGCCGCCGAACTCCGCACCATATCTTGCTTGGCAGTGCGAATATTTTTTACAACAATAAAGGAAAATCCCAGCACCAATGCCAGTACCGTACACAGCAAGATAATACCAATAAGTTTACTGCGAATGGATAAGTTTTGAAGCCATTTCATAATGAGCGGTTCTCCGTAAAGGCGAATGGTGGCGAGGCGACATGACAACAAGCGCAATATAAATCTAAAAACAGACAAACATGGTATGATTTGACGATTTTCGGCAGTAATCTTCTACGACCGTAGCATTTTTTTTGCTCTTTCGATGTGCTTGTGCTGCGCTGGAGCAAGAACTTTCTGCTCTTCGGTCGCACCAAGATAAAACTTTCCAACCGCATTGCGCACTCGTTCCATGAGCGATGTTAGTTGTCCCGACGTTGCGGCGATATTTTTCATGCCACGCGCTGTTTCTTCGGTAATGGAAGAGACAGTTTCTAAACTTTCGGCAACTGCTTCGGCTGCCTCCGTCTGTTGGCGGCTGGCGGCGGCGGTCTGCATGACAAGGTCAGAAACAGTGCGGGTTTTGCGAACAATATGCTCAATCGCTTCGGCGGTGCTTGCGGCAGAGCGTTTGCCAAGTTCAGCTTGGTGCTGCCCCTGATGCATGACCGTCATTGCTTTGTGCGTATCGGTTTGAATTTGCCGAATCATCACCGAAATTTCTTTGGTTGCTTTTTGCGTTCGCTCGGCGAGCTTGCGCACCTCATCGGCAACAACCGCAAAGCCGCGTCCTTGCTCGCCCGCCCGCGCCGCTTCAATAGCTGCATTGAGCGCAAGAAGATTTGTTTGGTCAGCAATTTCTTCAATCGTGCGAACAATTTCGCCAATCTGCTCGCTGGATTGCCCCAACGCCTCAATCGTGCGGGCAGATTCCATCACCGAATTAACAATCACACTCATTCCAGCAATCGTTTCGGCAACAACCGTTCCGCCGTGTTCAGCTTCTTTGCTGGCTTCGGCGGCTTCTTTGGCTGCCGCAGAGGCGTTCATTGTGTTGGATTCCGTTGTCTTGTTCATTTCCTCCATGGTAGCAGCCACGTGAGCGGTTTGCTCGGCTTGGCGTTCCGCGCCAATATTCATCTGCTCGGTGTCGGAGGCAATGCGCTCGCTCACGGAAATTGTTGCTTCAATCGACGACACCACTTGCGAAATCAACATCCGAATTGACAAAATAGCTACATTCAAACTTTCACTTAAACGACCAATGTCGTCTTTGCGTTCCGAGTACAACTCGACGGTCAAATCGCCACGCGAAAAGCGTTCAATCGTTACCAACATAGATTCTACGCTACGGGCAAGGTCATCGCGCTGTGCTTCTGCGTCGTGGGTGTGCTTTTCGGCGAGGGCGCGTTGCTCCTCGGCTTCATTGGCTAAGTGTTCAGCGCGTTGCAATGCTTGTTCTGCTTTTTCACGCTCTGCTTGTGCGGCTTTGAGAGCTTTATTTTTCGCGCTTTCAAGCATATTCGCAAAAAGAATCAACACCACCAAAAAACCTGGATAGGAAAACGCAGCAGAAAGAGTAGCATTGCCATTATACAAAAGCGGCGGCGTAAAACCAGCAAGCTGAAAACCGCTTAAAACCAGCAGTTCTATCACCCCGAGCGTCCCCCAAAAACTCCCCACTCTTTTACTACACACCACCACGCCAATAAAACCTGGCATACCTAACCACGCAACAGAAGCACCCACGATGCCGCCTGTAAATATCATCAGAAGCGAAATCACCCAAAAAAAGATACTCGCAAGATTCTGTCCAGCCGCATAGACACTACCGCGCCGCAAAAAGAAATAGCTCAGAATTGATTGCAGCGAACCAACAACAATCGCTGCGGCAAGGATAGGTGATTCAAAGAGAATAACATATACGGGAGCATAAAACACGCCCAGCGATGTAGTAATCATTGCGACGATTAAGGTTACACGCGCTTTCCGATATGTTTCCGCATCGCCAGTGCGTAAGGACGGATGCACAATCCGCTCCATCAGGCGTTCGATAAAGTATTCCATGATAACCAAAAAATAAAAATATAAAAGAAGAAACTTAGGACTTTCGCAAAATGTACTTTTGAAGCTCACAGACAGGAATGTCTGTGCCACCAAAGCAGTATCTATCAGTTTTATAGTGGCACAGGCATTCCTGCCTGTGAGGTTTGCGAAAGTCCTAAAACTATTGACGTCTGCACATTCGACAAAAGAATGACACGCGGATAACCTACAAACCTACGGATACTTACCTCGCATGAGACGCATCAGGCACGTGCGTAGGGCAGTTTTTCTGTGGCAGCTAATAAAATACCTGAACAGTTATCTACATTTTCAGCGCATGAGACGCACATTTTCGATAATTCCCCAAATTTCTTCATGCAGCGCGTCCGCATTTTGTGCGGCATCCAGCATTTTTACACGTTGGGGGAAACTTTGTGCAAGCTGCGTGTAGCCTTGAATGACGCGCTCGAAAAAGGCATCGCCAGCAGATTCAATTCTATCTGCCGTTTTTTCTGAAGAGCGCGTTTTTGCTTCGTGCAAGGGGATATGAAGAAAAAAGGTGCAATCAGGCATGATTCCTGATGTTGCGAGCATATTTGCGGCATGAATATCGGCAAGGCTCAGATTGCGCCCAAACCCCTGATACGCGGTCGTGGAATCAACAAAGCGGTCGGAAATGACAATCGCGCCACGCTCTAATGCCGGACGAATACACGTATCCACAAGCTGTGCGCGAGCAGCAGCGTACAGTAACAGTTCGGTGCGAAAGGTCATGGAATTATGGGATTTGTCGAGAACAATGGCGCGGATAGCCTCAGAAACAGCAGTATTTCCTGGGTCGCGGACAAAAACAATTTCCTTGGAAGAAGAATTACGAGAAGAAGAACTTTGAGCAGTTGCGCTCTCTTGAGCTTGAAAGTGAGCAGTGATGCGCTCTTGCAACATTCGTGCTTGCGTGGACTTGCCGCAGCCGTCGATTCCTTCAAAGGTGATGAACATGAAGCCTTCCCTATTCGGTAGCAAAATTGATGGTACATAAACGCTAATAATGCACTACGCACCGACAATTTACAACCTCTTATTCATACCTACAACACACAATTTGAACACTTCGCTTGGACACACAGCCAAACAAAAACCTCCAACGAACCATTCCATGCGGTTTCTGTGCAATGCTACGTTCTGAATCGTGCCGGGCGGGGCAGAAAAAAGTGGCATCAACGCCAGAAAGGAATTATGCATGATAATTCGCTTTCTCAAGCGGTTTATGATACCGTAGGTTTCTGCTCTGCTCGAAACGGCAAAGCACGTATCGCTCAGTTTTTTTCGCACAGAAAGGACGTTTTACGATGCTTTAATCTTCCCCAAGCTCGTATCACCTACTTCCTGAAATCCTGAAAAGACTACCGAAAAAACCGAAAAACAATCAACAAAGTAAAAACGCGAGAAGCCAGCATTGAAGCTATTTCCAGACGTTATTCCTTTATTCCTTATTCTTCTGCTTTTTCCTTGCCCTCCAGAATGAACACAAACTCTCCTTTTTGTTGAGAGCGTGCGGCAAGTCGTTGCAAACACTCTTGTACAGTTCCACGAAGGAACTCTTCGTACATTTTCGTTAGCTCCCGCGCAATACAAATGCGGCGGTTTTCCGAGCCATATTCACATAATTCTTCTAATAATTTCACGGCGCGGTGCGATGATTCATACAAAATCACTGTTTCGGTGCGCTCTCGCAGCGATTTCACAAAGGTTTCGCGTCCTTTTTTGTGCGGCGGAAATCCTAAAAAGGTGAAGGAATCAACCGCCAAACCGCTTGCCGAAAGTGCTGGAACAAAGGCGGTCGCGCCCGGAAGCGGCACAACGGCGATATTTGCTTGAATGGCAGCCTGAACCACACGAAATCCTGGGTCGGAAATACACGGCGAGCCAGCCTCGCTCACCAGCGCAATCGCTTTTCCCTGCTCAATTTTTCGAATCAACTTTCGCGCTTCGGTCTCTTCGTTGTAATCGTGATAGGCGCGAAGGCGTTCTGCCGTAATGCCGTAGAGCGCAAGTAATTGTCCTGTTGTGCGCGTATCTTCGGAGGCGATGATGTCGGCGCGTTGGAGCGTTTTGAGCGCACGAAGCGTAATATCATCGCGGTTGCCAATCGGCACGGGAACAAGATATAATGCGGGTTCGAGGCGTTCTGTCATTGGGCAACCATTATGGCTATGTTCATTTCAATTTCGATTCTTTCGCACCTGCGCAAAAAACGACTTGAGTATTCCTGCGCCTTCGTACTCCAGAACGCCGCTCTGCAACTCGCATCGGTGGTTCAGGCGTTTGTCTTGGAGAATATTGTAGAGCGTTCCAGCCGCACCAGCTTTGGGGTCGGAAGCAGCAAAAACCACACGCGGCACACGCCCCAGCACAATCGCTCCAGCGCACATAGAACACGGTTCGAGTGTTACATACAGCGTACAATCAAGCAAACGGCGGCTTCCGAGGTAGGTTGCGGCGGCGGTAATGGCAATCATTTCTGCGTGAGCGGTGGGGTCTTGAAGCTGTTCGGTTTGATTATACCCGCGTCCGATAACCCGATTTTCATGGACAATCACCGCACCAATAGGCACTTCTTCTCGCTCCAATGCTTTCTCTGCCTCGCGCAGTGCTAGGCGCATGAAGTACTCGTCGTTGTGCGTGGGCAAAGAGAACTCAGAAGAAAACTCGGAAGAAAATTCAGAAGTAAAGTCAGACATGACGGCAAAAGGAATGCAAGAAACAACAAATTTTCAACATCCGCCAAAACCAGTAAACATCAGGCATTTGAGCGCACGAGTCTTTGTATTTTGACGAACGTGCAGCAAAGATAAGAAAAGTTTTTATTTTGTGAAGTAAAATCTGCGAAGTAAAATCAATATGAGCAAAAAGATTTTTTCGCTGTTCAGCATTCTTCCTCACACACTTACTCACAAAAATTCATTACAAAATTTCAGTACCAATGAATATGAATACTTCAAAACACAATCATTCTGAGCAACAATTTGATGTTGTGATTATCGGCGCAGGCGCGGCAGGACTGATGTGCGCTATCGAAGCAGGCAAGCGTGGGCGGCGAGTACTGGTGCTGGAACACGCAGAAAAAATCGGCAAAAAAATCCTTATTTCTGGCGGTGGACGCTGCAATTTCACCAACATCACCGCCACGCCGCGCAATTACCTTTCCGAAAACCCACACTTTTGCAAATCCGCTCTGGCACGCTACACCCCGCATGATTTCTTGGCATTGGTGGAAAAGCATGGCATTCCTTATCACGAGAAAAAGCTCGGACAACTTTTTTGCGATAATAGTTCCCGCGACATCGTGCAGATGCTTGAACGCGAGTGCGAGGACGCAAAGGTGGAAATCCGCATCAATACTCATGTTCAAGCGGTCTCGCGCCCAGCAAATACCGAAGGTTTTTGCATACAAACCTCACCCACAGACCGCATTAACACTCAATCGCTAGTCATTGCCACAGGTGGATTATCTATTCCCAAAATGGGTGCGACCGACTTCGGATACCGCATTGCTACTCAGTTTGGCGTGCCGTGTACAGCAATGAAGCCCGCTCTTGTGCCATTTACCTTTGCCAATACACAAAAAGAATCCGCCTTTGGCGAGATTTCTGGTGTTGCTCTGGATGCCTACGCAACCTGTAATGATGCGGAGTTTCGGGAAAATGTTCTGTTTACCCATCGCGGCGTAAGCGGTCCGGCAATTCTGCAAATTTCTTCGTATTGGAACAGCAACGACTCAATAACACTGAACACCGCTCCACATCTGGACTTTGCGGCACTCTGGGAAGAACACCGCGCATCGCCTGTTATTGTGAAAAATGTACTGTCGCAGCATTTACCAAAGCGTTTTGTGGAAATATTTTGCCAAGAATATGCTGCAAAGATAGCATTTACGTCCTTTTCCAATCTTTCGCGGAAAGACTACGACACGCTTGCCACAACACTCAGCGCATGGAAGCTCGTTCCTAACGGCACCGAAGGCTACGCCAAAGCCGAAGTAACGGCGGGTGGCATCAGCACTGACGCGCTTTCCTCGAAAACAATGGAAGCAAAAGCTGTGCGAGGCTTGTATTTCATTGGCGAAGTTGTGGATGTAACGGGCTGGCTGGGCGGATATAATTTTCAGTGGGCGTGGGCTTCAGGAGTGGCGGCTGGACAAAGCGCATGACAGAATACACACCAAAGGCTGCGCCAGAAGAAACAGCAGAATATTTTCTTGCTTGATTCTGTGCCTCTGCTGTGGTATTTTCGCATAGACAGAATTTCATATGGACAAAATTGATATAGGCTTACTTCACGTACCACACTCCCACTTCCAATCATCAACATCATGGGCTTTTTTGATACTTTCTTGGGCGGTCTTTTTGCTTCCAAAAAATCACAAGAACTCCAGCGCGATGCCGACGCATTTCGCTTGATAGGTCAGTCGTTTGCCGATGGCATTTGGACAATTAGCTACGCAAACGGCAATTTACAAGACCCAGCAACAAGCTCTCTGTGGTCGGAGCAGATGTATCGCTTGCTGCAATTACCCCGCGAGACCAAAGCAGAAGCACGGCTGATTGTTGCGATGATGCACCCCGATGATGAAGTGCAGATGCGTGGTACATTGCAAGCACATTTGGACGATAGGTCGGGAAAAACGGTGTACGACGTGCAGTATCGCCTCAAAGTTCGTGGTGGAGAATATCGCTGGTTTAATTCACGCTGCGCCACCGAGCGCGATACCAGTGGTCGTCCCGTGCAATCGGTGGGATTGCTGCGCGATGTCCACGAAACACGCACCCAACACGACCAAATGGATTTTATCCTCAAACGCCTTGAATTTGCCGAGCTTTCGAGCGGCGATGGCATTTGGGATATGAACATTGTGAACGGCGACACGTCTCATCCCGAATCAAAAGTTTGGTTTTCTCAGCGATATGCCGAGCTTTTAGGCTATTCGAGCAATACCGATGCGGCACTTGTCCCCACCGCGCAAGGATGGATAGACTCACTGCACCCAGACGACCGCGCCCGCGCTGGTGCTGCATTCCAAGCGCATTTAGCAGACAAGAGCGGCAAAACAGGCTATTCGGTCGAAGTGCGCCAAAGAACGCGCTCTGGCAGCTACTTGTGGTCCTTAGCAACGGGGCGGGCTATTCGCAATGAGCGCGGTGTCGTTGTGCGGATGATTGGCGGCAGCCGCGATATTACTGCTGAAATCCAACGCCGCGATTACGAACAAACCCTCAGCGCACTGATTGAGGATATTACACAAGTAGTGCGGCGTTTGTACGCTTTGGTGCAAGAAATATCGGGCAATGCAAACGCTATCGCCAGTGGCGCACGCTCCCAAGCCGAGCAAGTAAGCACCGTTGCCGCAGCGATTGAAGAAATGAGTTATACATCGCAAGAAAACGCCCAGCTCGCTTCCACCGCAGCCCACGAAGCCGCACTCACCAACGAACAAGCCGTACAGGGCGGAAACGTCGTCGGCTCGACGATTCAAGGTATGAGTAAAATTGCGGATGTGGTGATGAAATCTGCCAAAATGATTGAAGAACTCGGCGCAACCAGCGAGCAGATTGGCGAAATTGTGCAGGTGATTGAAGAAATTGCCGACCAAACCAATCTCCTCGCGCTCAACGCCGCCATCGAAGCAGCCCGCGCCGGCGAGCAGGGACGCGGCTTTGCCGTGGTTGCTGACGAAGTGCGCAAGCTCGCCGAGCGCACCCAAAAAGCCACCAAAGAAATTGCGCAAACAATTAAGCGGATGCAAAACGAAACCCACCAAGCTGTTGCTGCCATGAACGAAGGCACAAACGAAGTTCGACGCGGCGAAACTTCTGCCGGACAAGCCTCTGGCGCACTCAACAGCATCATTGGTAGCACCGATAAAGTTGCCGATATTATTTCTCAACTTGCCTCCGCCAGCGAACAACAAACCGCCACCAGCACCAATATTGCCCAAAGTGTTGAAAATATCAGCACCGATACAACCCGCTTTGCTGCTAGCACCGAAGGCATTGGGCGCACAATCGAGGGCATCAGCGAAATGGCAACACACTTGCAGAGCTTAGTTGCGCAGTTTGCCGCAAGCAACACCAGCGCACACGCAGCGCACAGCAAGGATTTGATTGCCGCCAAGCAAAAAATGTTGCGTTAAATGTTCGGTAGATTCCAAGAAAATCCTTCATTCTTTTCGCCCTTCATTCCTCACAAACAGCGCACAAACACTTGTGTTGGTGCGACCAGTGTAAAATTTTCTTCATCCACCGCCTTTATCCACCGTCAAATTTCATGAACATCATCGTTGGTATTTCGGGCAGTATTGCTGCCTACAAAGCACCGCTTCTTGTCCGGGAATTGCAGCGCAAGGGCGCAACGGTGCGGGTTGTGATGACTCCTTCAGCAACAAAATTCATTCCTGCGCTGACCGTGCAGAACTTGACCAAACACAGCGTTGCCGTAGAAATGTTCGATGAAGCAATGCAACAGGGCGGTTCGTGGCATATTCACCTCGCTCGGTGGTGCGATGCAATGATTATCGCGCCTTGCTCTGCCGCCACATTGGGGAAAATAGCGCATGGCATTGGCGATACAGCACTTGTAACCGTCGCAACGGCTCTTACACCGCAGAAACGCTTATTTCTTGCACCAGCGATGGATACCGAAATGTGGCAGCATCCTTCCACACAGCGTAATTGCTCGCTGCTTCGTCAAGACGGTGCAATTATTATTCCTCCAGCCGAAGGCGAATTAGCAAGCGGCTTTTCGGGCGTTGGGCGGTTGCCAGAAATTGATATGTTGGTAAAATTTGTGTTAGAGCAAGGAACAACAACAACCACGCAAACACCAGCATATACGCCATCGGCAAGCGCACCGCAAGCACCTGCGCCACAAAAAGAGCAAAATATTCCTCATATTCCTCATATTCCTCATATTCCTCCTCCCACAAACGACCCATTTGCCCGCTACGAAGCCCACAGCAAGCGGTTTGAGGAATTTGCACAGAAACTCGACCCTTCGCAACAGCCATCACAACGCCCAGCAGAAAAAAAGCCAGAAGGCTTACCAAACCTTGCTTCTACGCCCGTTGTTTCTGTTGCTGATGCGGCTGAAGCAGGAAAATTTGATGCAGAATTAGAACTCACAAAAATCAAGCAAGCGCGAAGCGGCATAAAAGCTGATTCTGTACCATTTCCACTTGTTGGGAAAACAGTGGTGATTACCGCAGGTCCGACCTACGAAAAGATAGACGACGTGCGCTTTATCGGCAATTATTCTTCGGGAAAAATGGGCTTCGCACTCGCCGAAAACGCAGCCGCGCTGGGAGCAACGGTGCAGCTTGTGGCAGGACCCGTCGAACTCCCCACACCAAGCGGCGTACAGCGTGTGAACGTGGAATCAGCGCGAGAAATGTTCGATGCCGTTATGCAGCGTCGCGCCGAAGCAGATGTCATCATTCTTGCTGCCGCCGTTGCAGATTTTACGCCCTTTGAGAAACACAATGGGAAGTTAAAAAAAGAAGAAACAGGCGACACAATGACGCTCCGTCTGACCAAAACGCCCGATATTCTGGCGGCAGTGGGCGCGATAAAGGGCGATAAACAAGTCGTGGTGGGCTTCGCGCTCGAGGCAAACAATCACCTAGAAAATGCCAAGAAAAAACTGAGCAGCAAACGCGCCGATATGATTGTTCTCAACGCCGTCAATGCGCCCCAAAGCGGCTTTGGTACGCCAGATAACACTATTACGCTTGTTGAACAAGAAAGGGTGAAAGAATTTCCTCCGATGCCGAAACACGCTTGCGCAGAGCAGATTTTACGCCGTGTTGGGGAATTGCTCGCCGTGTAGATGCTGTCTGCCCAAAGATTTTGGTGCAACCGTTCTTTTTATTTTTTACAACGAATGGAACAACTTCAAACATTATCAACGGTGCGTGGTCGGATTGTGCTGCGAGATATTTTCCGCGAATTGCGCTACGAGAAGCAAGTAAGCGGCTTCACAGCTTTGCTCACCTGCTGGCGGCTCTGCACCTTCGAGCGCGAGGCGTATCGCTACAGCAGCAAACGGCAAGTAACCGTGATTCACGCGCTGGGTTTGTTTCGCGGCACATCGTTATTTTTGCAGGAAATTGTCAATCGCTTTTATTTTTCCACGATAAATTCTCTTGTGTATTTGGGCGCAGCCATTCTCTTGCTGATTGTGAGCGCGTCGCGCTTTAGCGATAAAGTTGATAACCGTGCGATTTTGGCGGGCGTGGCACTCGAAGCACTTATGCTGTTTATTCTTTTCGTGGTGATGTTTTTTTCGCCGTCCGATGATATTGAGCTGGAAGCCAGTGTGGAAGCTGATTCCACGCCAAACAGTGCATCAAGCGACATTCGGGAACTTATCGCTGAAGTCGGCGAAATTAGTGCCGATTATGCAGCATTTACCGAGCGACTCGACAACGTAACCTCCTCGCTTTCTGGCATGATTTCTCGCCAAGATGAACTCATCGGCGCAGTGAACGATATGGCGCGGTCGGTTTCGCTGGCAAGCACACCACAGCCAGAGTTTATCGAAAGTATGCGCCAAACAAATCTTGCGCTGCAAGCCTTCCACAAAAATGTTCACGACCTTGTAGAAGCCACCAATACACTGCGCCGCGAAGAAATCCAACGAGCGGTGCGCGTAGAAGTAGAGCGCATTTTGACGAAAAATGTGGAATGAAAATAGCAAGGCAGGAACGTACCGACCCGAAAACAAAAAACACCTACAAGCAAGATTATTCTATGACAACGACCTATAATCACAATAATACCATTCCGTATCTTCTCGAACTTGCGTACACCAACTGGGATAATGCCGAGCTGTTGGGAAAAATTGGCGTGGAAATGGAAGCACGCACGCGACTGGATATTGCTCGCCGCGTCTTGGAACGCGCATTATTCCTCAATCCTTTGCATCATCCAGAATGGTATTTATCGTTTGCGTTTGCGCACTTCCGCGACACAACGGGCAATTTTTCTGGTGATGGCGAGAAAATTTTGATTGATGGTATTGAAGAAACAAATTCTGACTATCTGAAAGCCTCGTATTTATCGCTCTTTGAGGGCAACTCAGAAGAATTGGCAGAGCTTATTGAGGATTTGCGCAGTTCCGAAGACCTGAGCGTCCGCTTCGCGCTCGGACACTCGCTGCTCTGGCGTGGCGATACCGACGACGCTTGCTCGCTGCTTCGGGCAACGATTGCAGAAATAGATGAAAACGCCGTGCCGCTTGGTCTGGAGGCATATTGCGGCGCAATGAACTGGATGCGCGGTCAAGGCATGGCGATAGACCTTGAACATGAGGTTTTGTCGCATCTTCAGCGTGCTATTCATTCTTCGCCCGATGTGTACAATTATCGTGCATTACAAATTCAAGCCTTCCAAACCTTGCGCGATTACAAGCGTGTAGCAGAAGCCGCGCATGAAACCTTGCTCCATTTTCCCGATGAAGAAACAACGATGTTCGCACTTGCGACGGCGTACGAAAAATTGGACAACCAAACAAATGCGCTTCTTTGGTACAACCGCGCCATTGGTGCAAAGCCGAGCTACGCCCGCGCCCGCGTCATGCTGGGAAAACTCTACGAACAGCGTGGCGAGCTAGATGCCGCAGAATCAGTGTTTCGTGATATTGGCATTGCCAATCCGAGTTACAACATGGGCAAGCTGGAGATAGCGTATTTCCTGAAACGCATTGGCAAGGAGAAGGAAGCAGTTGCACTTTTTCGCTACGCCTACGACCGCCTCAAAACCTTCGAGAAAGCATCGGTGGAGCAGCATCCCGAAGGAAAAATTTTCGTCAATGCTATGCTTTCGCTTGAGTTACCAATTTTAATGAATTGAAGAGTATTTATGAGTTTTCTGCTGCCGCTCCTTTGAGTGCAGTTTTGTAGGTCGCCAAAGCGCGTTCCCGTGCGATTTTGTGTTCAATAATTGGCTCGGTGTAGGCATCTGTCCCGTATTCTGGCACCCAGCGTTTGATGTATTCATGTTTGGGGTCAAATTTTTCCGTTTGCGTGGCAGGATTGAAAATGCGAAAGTAAGGAGCCGCATCGCAGCCTGTTCCTGCTGCCCATTGCCAGCCGCCGTTGTTGGCTGCAAGGTCGAAATCAAGGAGCTTTTGAGCAAAATACTTCTCACCCCAGCGCCAATCCAAGAGTAAATGTTTTGTGAGAAACGAAGCAGTAATCATGCGCACACGATTGTGCATATAGCCTGTGGCGTTGAGTTCGCGCATTCCTGCATCAACAATCGGATAGCCTGTTTTTCCTTCACACCACTGCCAAAAATCTTTCTCGCTAGTACGCCAAGGAATGGCATTGTAGGCGGGCTTGAAGGCAGATTCGGCGACGTGCGGGAAATTCCACAAAATTTGCATATAAAAATCTCGCCAAATAAGTTCATTGAGCCACGTCTCATTCAGGCGCAATGCCGCACGAACACACTCGCGTACGCTCACCGTGCCAAAGCGTAAATGCACGGAAAGGCGCGTCGTGCCGTGCTGGGCAGGGAAATCGCGGGTTGCGTTGTACGTGCTGATAATATCCTCACGTACATTTTTTGCTGGAAATGCTTCACCGAGAGGACTGAACCCCATTTCAGGTAAGGTTGGCAAAGGATATTGTGTTGCCTCAGTGCGCCAGAAGCCGCTTCGTAGCTCGCTTATGGAGTATTCCTGCGTAGAAATTTCTGTGCGCATTGCTTTCCATTTTTTGCTGTATGGCGTGAACACCGTGTAGGGGCGGTCATCGGCGGTGAGAATTTCACGTTTCTCGAAAATCACGTGGTCTTTGAACGTGCTACATCCCGCACCATAACTAGCGAGGAGGCTTCGTATAGCATCATCGCGCTCGGTGGCATAGTGCTCGTAATCGTGATTTGCAAAAACGTGTTTCACGTCAAATTCCTCCGTCAGCGATTGCCAAATTTCCTGCGGGAAGCCGTAGCGCACAAGCATTGATGAGCCTTGCGCAGCAAGTTCGGTGTGCATTTCTTGCAGCGCATGGTGGATAAATTCTACGCGGCGGTCGCGTTTGTCGGAGAGTTTGTCTAAAATTTCACGGTCGAAAATGAAGAGGGGAATAAGCTGTACGCCCAGTTCTGCTGCGCGTTGGAGGGCATAAAAGAGAGCCGTGTTGTCGCTCAGGCGCAAATCGCGGCGAAACCACATAATGACGCAAGGCTGCATAATGGTAAAGGTTCAACTATGAAGGAAATCGTGAAACAGCTAAAAAAAATGGCGCAGAAGCGAGAGTCTGCGCCATGTATAAGCAACACTGTTGTAAGACGAAGCACAATGATTTATCGTGCAAATTATTATGCAAAGAATTTATTGGAATTGGTTCATTACTTGCTGAAAATCTTTGGTTTCCCGTAACGAAGCAAGCTCGTTTGCTTTTTCCAGTGTTGTACGCAAGCCTTGTGTGCTCAGTTTGTGTTCTTTGCAATATTTCGCAAACTTCTGAAGCGATTCAAGTGCCGATTTATCTTGTTTATCTTGTGCTTCTGCCATGACCAAGCGCAGCATCGTTACTGCTTTTACTTTTGGTTCACCTGGATTGAGCAAGGCTTTGCGGAAGTTTGTAATGGCAGCTTTATAGTCTTTTTGGTAAAAGAATTGCATTGCTCCCCAACCATTATGCAGTGCGAACAGCTCGGCGGGATTGGTCGGCTTCATCTCGGCAACGTATTGAAACACTTCAAGTGATTTTTTGTAATTCACCGAGTCTGCGTAGTATTCTGCCAAATCTAAACGATACCGTGCGTTATTGGGGTCGCGGTCAATATTCTCCAGAATCAAGTGTTCATCAAGGGTTTTGCCACCAACACCATATTTTTTGTTTGTCATGTAATTCAGAATATCTAAAAACTTATTCGGCTCAACATATCCATTCAAGGATTCGAGATATTTTCCATCTTCAGAAAACAAGGCAGTTGTGGGATAACCATTCACTTTCATGCGCTTGGCAAACTCTGTTGCTTTGAGCTTTTGACCTTCAAATTCTACATCGCCATCTTTTTCAGGATTATATTTTGCAACAACAAAAGATTTCGCCAAGATAGCTTTTATGCGGTTGTCGCCGTATGTTTTTTGGTCCATGACCTTGCACCAACCGCACCACTCTGTATAAAAATCTATAATAAGTGGCTTTTTTTCTTGCTTTGCTACTTTCAAGCCTTCGCTCAAGGAAAGAAACTCACTGTTTTTCGTGGGTGCTGAATTAGAAAGCAGATTTTGTGCCGTTGCACGACCAGACAAACACAAAAGACACAGATACGCCGCAATACATACGGACGGAAGAAAACGAGGAATAATGCAGTTTTGCATATTGAGTGAATGAATAATGAGAGGAAGAATTATTTCAAAGGAGTGTTTTGATTCTCTTGAATTCAAGTATGATTATTTCTTCGGTGCAAACATAAAACGAAGCATCGGCTCTAAGCGGGCTGCCCATGCGCTTTCACTATGTGCAGCGTTTTTTGCTTCTATGTATTGCATTGTTTTACCTTGCTTCCAGCCTTGTGCTTGTAAGAGCTTATTGAGCGCACGCGCACCTTCGAGAGCTTCTTTGCCTTCTTGGTCGCCAATATCAAGCCAGATACGCTGCCGCTCGGAAGCACTTTTGAGCATCGTTGGGACAGCATCTTTCACTATTTTCAGAATACTTTGATTATCCCACCAAATTGACGGGGAAATCACGAAGAGTTTGCCGAAGATTTGCGGGTATGTTGCACCCGTGAAGATTGTCGCCAAGCCACCAAGCGAAGAGCCACCGAGCGTAGTATTATCACGGTCTTGAAGAGTTCGATACGTTTTGTCAATGAAGGGTTTAATTTCTTCGACGAGCATTTGTGCGTGTGTGGCAGCTTTGCCACCCAAACTAATGGGCGCACCTTGCAAGTTTTGTCGTTGAATTGGTGTTGGCGTGTATTCTTCAATACGATAGCTGCCATCAACCGCCATTCCAACGACAATTACTTGCGGAATGCGGTTAGAATCAACCAAACCTTCCAGGACTTCATCAAAATGCCACTCGCCATTTGCACTCGTGGAATCATCGAACATATTTTGTCCATCGTGCATATACACAACTGGATAGCGTTTGGTAGATGATTCGTAATCCTTCGGCAAAAGCACATACAAAGAGCGATTACGCAAAATTTTTGATGCGACATCGGAATGCCGTTTCACACGCGGACTCATGGTCGAAAAGGCGGGTGTTTTGCGTAATTCCCCAAATGCACGGCGAATAGTTTGCGGGCTACCAGTAAGATTAAAATTGCTATTGTCGGTCATTTCCCAACCTCGACTTGGTAAATTCTCGCCATCTACCTTAAATTTGTAAGCAATGCGCGTATCCTCGTAAAACGTGCTTTTCGGTGGAGTCATTTTTATAGTAATGGTATAAACGCCGTCGCCGTCAGAGTCAGAGGCAACTAAGGTAGAATCCCAGCGCAAAGGCGACATATTACCACGCACACCGACTTTATGAACGCGAGGAAGAAACGGCGTAGGAGTATCGCGTATTATGCTACGCATATCAATTTGGAAGGTAATACTATTATTTTGCTGCTCTTGCGCTGATACAGTGTGCAACATACATACAGAAAGGAATACTGCAAAAGCTGATATTACTGGTGTTGTCAGCGATTTTTGCATAAAAATTTGCATAAAAATAGGTGCAAAAATGTTGGATAAAGGAAGGATCATAAGAAATAGTGAAAAAACTTTACAAAAACTGCAGACAATAATTGACAGTGTAATAAGTTTTCTGTATCTTGAAACGCTTCTACTTAATAAAAATTTTATTTGTGCTGTTCTTAACCCACTTTTCAACGATTTTTTCTTTGATATGTCTTATGGTCATACAATAATGTGACTTTTTGAGACTTGTAGTGCGAGAATTGTCCACGTATATTTGCACTTGGACACTAGCACTTATCTGTTAGGTTTACTATTATCTTTTACGTTTATTTCGGGGTGCATCTTGATTTTTAGAATTGAAGTTATACTGCCGAAATAGATCAACGCCGTCCATCCTCTAAATAGTTAGAGAATATAACCGAATTAAACTATATAATATTTTTTCATTCTATCTTTTTTACCGAACAAGGTGAATCCATGAAAACAATTCTCCTCATTGATGATGACATTCGCGTCAGTTCATTGCTTAAACGCTTTTTGTATGAATCGAAATATAATGTGATTGAGGCAAACAGCGGCTCGAAAGGTATTGAAATGGCGAAAGAATCAAAGCCAGATATTATCTTGTGCGATATTATGATGCCCGAGATGGATGGCTATTCAGTACTGAAGCATATCCGCAATGATTCTGTTACACAAAAGATTCCCTTCATTTTCTTGACGGCAAAAGACGGCACGTCAGACTTTCTCACTGGTATTTCTAAAGGTGCAGACGGATATTTAGCAAAGCCAATTTCTCGCGAGGATCTGGTAGAAACCATTGAAACGCATACAATTTAGCGTAGAAGAATGTGTCTCTATGAAAGTATCTGCACAAAAATAATATACAAATATACGCATATCATAGCACTCAGACAAACAGAATACAAAGTAAAAGCGGCTTCAAATCTTGATTTGAAGCCGCTTTTTTAGTGCAATTTTTCGCACAATTTTACATTTTCTTATGCTAGTTGCTGCATTTCTTCAGGGTAAAGTACGCGACCGCAGCTTTCACACGTAAAAATTATTTTATAGGTTCGCATTTCAACAATGCGCTGCGGAGGCACAGAATTAAAGCACCCAGAGCAACAACTCCGCTTTACAGCGACGGTTGTGTCCACGTGATACTCTTTAATACGTGCATACTGAACAGTGATATTTTGGGGCAATTTTTGTAGTAACTCATTGCGTTGTATCAAAAATTGATTCATTTCTTCACCTTGTCCAGCAGAAAGATCACGGAGTTCGTGTTCAAGGTCTTGAAGACGGTCACTTACGAAACCTAATTCATCTGCTTGCCCGTCATAAACTCTGCGGAGATTCTCCTCTGTAAGAAACGTACCAGAAATTGTTTTTTCAATTTCACGTAATTCAACTTTGAGAGACTCAATCTCTTTCGTAATAGCATCAAATTCGCGGTTATTGCGCACTTGGTATTGCTGTTCTCCAAGTTTTTTTTCTTTATCACGTATTTCTTGCCCACGAATTTGAGCATTGGAGCGGGTTTGGAGAATGTCGTTGATTTGACGTTGCGTTACGTCCAAAGCCTGCTGCTTCGTACGCACCTCACGTTCCATTGCTCGCACTTCATGGGGCAAATCGCCCAATTCTTCTTGAAGCTCATTGATTTCATTGTCGATGCGCGTGATTGCCGCCAAAAGCTGTAAATGTTCGAGAACCATGATGTTTCCTCGCTTGCGTGAAAAATGAAGGTCGAAAATGTCTGAAGGAATACGATAGTGAGATATTGATTATTCTTCTTGTAAGGCGGACGACTTCAAAACGTGTGCTTGTGCAGCCTGATATTCTGCGCCATTTGGAACATAGCGAATAGGATTAGGAACACATTCAGAGCGCATAATTACTAGCTCGGAGGCTTCTTGTTGACAGATTATACGCACAACCTTCTCTAACCCTTCGGGAACGAACTGTTCCATTTCATAATGCCCAACATCCACTAAGCCGATAATTCCTTGTGTTCGGTGAAAGTCGTGATATTTGATGTCAGCTGTAATAAAAGCATCCGCTTGCACTAGAATAGCATCATCAATGAAAGAGGCTCCGCTACCACCGACAATCGCTACACGTCTCACCATTTCTTGGCTGTCGGTATATTTTCCGTTTCCAAAACGCACAGGCGAGTGTAACGTTGCCCGCACGTGTTCTGCTAGTTGAAGCATAGATAAAGGTGCATTAAGTAAAGCAACAATTCCCATGCCAAACCCTTCATGCTGTCCATCAGGAACGAGAAAAGATTCTTTATGAAATCCTAGTTTCTCGGCAATTATTGAACTTGTTCCATGAGCATAGCTATCAAAATTCGTATGAGCAACTATCAACGCGATATTGTGCTGAATAAGACGCGTACAAATACGTCCAACACGCTCGGTTTCCTGCAGTGTGGTGAGTGAACTAAAAATCAAGGGATGAAAAGAGACAATACAATCTGCGTTTCGCTCAATCGCTTCATCAGCAACACTATCTGTAACCTCCATTGTCAAAAGCAATCGCGAAATTTTAATACGACCACTTTGTAGCTGCAATCCAATTCTATCTCCCTTCATTGCTGTAGCAGGAGGCAATATTTCTTCAAGAGCTTGAACAAACGTATGCAGATTCATAGCAAGATAGCATTGGTATTAGCAAAACAATGAGGGGTTTTAATATAAACGAAAGTGTAAAAAAATTCTTGTAATTAAAATAAAACCCAGCAAAAAATATGCGCCTAGCAAATTTAACCTTTAAAACGGTCAGCCTCCGGCGGGAAAGTCGTCCCGACGGAGGCTGAAGTAAAGTCGGCAGCTACCTACTCTCCCACACAGTCCCCCATGCAGTACCATTGGCGGTGCGGGGCTTAACTACTCTGTTCGGAATGGGAAGAGG
>RDXM01000022.1 GCA_004292595.1 Candidatus Kapaibacterium sp.
AACAATATTTAGTGGCACAGACATTCCTGTCTGTGCGTGTTGGTGCGGGCTTCAGGCGACGACCACAGACAAGAATGTCTGTGCCACTACTGACTTGAAGCACTTATTTTTTTACCATTCCTAACGGTTATCGTATTCACTTTTTTGTCATGCTATGAATCTTTTTTCGTCGAATGTTCCGTCGGATATTTCTTCACATTCTCACTCCCCCACTTCCTCCGTGCCACCTGAATTGTTATCCTTTCAAGATATTGTTACTCCAAGCCTTACGAGCGAGATTCCGGGTATTTCCTTGCAAAACGGTTTTCGCCTTCGCGTGGGGCAGGAAGCCTTTTTGCGGAAGCTCGCCGGAGAATTGCAACACGGTGAAGCCTCGCATCTCGGCGTGTTTGTGCCTGGATATGGGAAGACAATTACCGCACTGTCGTCGTTCTCGGTGGCGCGTGCGCTGGGCATTGCGCAAAAGCTCGTGGTGTTTGTGCCGCGTGGCAATTTGCGCGACCAATACGCCGATGCCCGCGAGCTTTCGTCGGTCTTTCGCAATATCGGTGCGCCAGCCTTTACCTTCTGCGTGGCAGATTCTGAGCGGGTTTTCCTGAAAAATTTGCAAACGGATATTATCATCACGACCTACCAATACGCAAGCGGCAAAGCGGGCAGTGCAGCACTGCGCAGGTTTTGCGAAACGGCGCGGTGTATGTTTGTGCTGGATGAAGTGCATCACTTGTCGGAAGATGGTTCGTGGGCGGGAAGCATTGCAACATTCCCCTTTGCGTGTAGTATTGCGCTTTCGGGAACGCCGATGCGCTCGGACAACAAAACGCTCTTCGGTGTGCCAAGCGAGGTGCGTATTGGCTTAGACGGACGACCAACCCAATTCTACAAGCCGCTCCACGAGACGCTTCTGCGCGATGCTCATGCGGAAGGCAATATTTTGAAGCGCGTGGCAATGCACGTAATTGATTACACGGTGAAATTGAAAAACACCACAACGGGCGAAATCGTTGAACTTGCGCTGGATAAATTGCGCGGCGAGGCGAATAATGCCGCCGAAGTGGATGCTTTTCTTGCACGGAAAAAGCTGCGTTTTCACGAGGTGTATTTGGACGCGCTCTTGCGTCCTGCCTTTGAACGATTTTCCGAAAAACGCCGAATGCTAGATTTGGAGCGGAGTTTGGAGCGCATGAAGCAAGGCGCAACGCAGAGCAAACCAAACACGGACACGCGCCAACACCAAATGCTGGTCATTGCGATGAGTAATCTTCATTCGGCGGCAATGCTGGAGTATATTCGGCAACATTTTCCAGAGGTAAAGTCGGGGCGCATTGGGCAAGATGTGCCAGAAGACGAGCGTTTACGCCTCTTACAGGACTACCGCGAGGGTCGTTTGGATGTGATGGTGCAAGTGGATATGATTGGCGAAGGCACGGATATTAAGCCAATTTCGGTGATTGTGAAGGCAGATTTGGTGCGGGCGTTGTCGAAAACAATGCAGCAAGTCTTTCGCGGAATGAGGTATTATGCGGGGTTTGGGGAAGAAGCGAATGTCTGCGATATTTATGCCTCCAACGATGCGGAACTGGTGCAGATTTTGGAATGGATTACCAATGAAGAGCAAATCGGCGTACACATACGACAAAAGCGTGATGCCGACACCGCCATAACCCGCACCAATACTACGCCACAAGGCGAACTCTGGCAATTAGCTGACGTGCAACAGCAATCCATTGAAACGCATAGTTTGGTGCTGTTCGACGGCTTTATGCGCCCAACACCAGTCGTGAAGCGGTCTGCAAAGAAAAGCTCCCAAGGCGCACCAATAGGCGCATTGAACGCGCAGAATACCGATGCCGCACAACAAGCCCTGAGCGGCTTGAACATTGCCGAGCGCGAACGAGAATTGCGACAGGAATGCTCGCTACTCGCGGTGCGCTTAGGAAAAATCATCGCTCCCACCGACCCCGCCGCTGTGAGCCGCGTTCATGGCGCAGCGATTCGGAAATTCTCCAAAACCCAAGAAAAGATGAGCATTCCCGAGCTTTTGCAAAAGCGTGAATGGCTGCAAAAGTCTCTTGTGCTGGGGCGCTTGGTGTAGAAGAATTGTCTAAAAATGTCCCTGTTTTACACGAAGGCGTAGAGACAAGGCACGCCTTGTCTCTACCAGTTCAATATTTCTCGCTATTTCTGCAAAAACGTAACTGAAAAGGCTTCTGGCAAGAGTTCTTTCATCGTAAAGCGTTTTTCCGTGCCGCGAAGATTGACCAGCACCACGACGGAATCGGGCGCGAAATCGTAGAGCAGTTGCCGACACGCACCGCAGGGCGGCGTGAGTTCGTCCGTGTCCGCCGCAACAACGACTCCTGCATACCTCTTCTTTCCTTGCGCTACGCCCGAGACAAGCGCAGTGCGTTCTGCACAAATCGTCAAACCATAGCTGCTACATTCCACATTGCACCCGATAAACAAGGATTCATCCTCTGCAATCAGCGTCGCGCCAACAAGGAAGTTGGAAAAGGGCGCGTGTGCGCGGGTGCGGGTTTCCAAGGCGCGTTGCTTTGCTTCAGCAATAAGCTGCGTATAGTGCTGAAGCGGCTTTGCAAGCTGGCTGCTGAGATGGTGTATGGCAGCAAGCGCGTCACTCTGCGCCTCAGCATGGTAGCTGGCATGGTAGTTGCCGTGCTGCGAAGCCGCCCAATGCGCAGATTCTGCGTACAATCCCGCAAAAAGCTGGTCGGTGCTGGTCTGAAAGAGTTCGGCATGGTGAAGGAAATGCTGGGGAGTGGTCATGGTGCGTGTACATTCAGAGTGTGAGAAGATGAAGATTTGGTGCGGTAACAGTGCTGCAAAAAGGCGTATTCATCGTGCTTTTGGAGTTCGGCACGTTATTTGTAAAATACTCCTTTTGTCGTGTTCTTGGAACGGAAAAATTCTGTACCAAAACATCCACAAAAACACAAACGAGAGCAACAACCTACGCGGATATATCGGAATGTACTTTTATTTCGTGTCCGCCGCTCTCATCACAAATGCGCTTACCACACCTTTTTTCGGAGAATATTCTATGGATGTACCGAATTTTCAAGCAGCACATTTTTCTGCTGAATATTCAAGCAATCACGCGGACAGCAGCAGTAATGCGGCTCGGCAAGCACGCGAGATTGGTTCAGGAAACAACACTTTTGCTGGATTATTGAAAAAATCGCTGACGCTGCGTGTATCGGGTTCGTCGCGGCTCGTCTGCTTTACCAAGCGCACGACACCCGATAGCTCAGGCGAGAGAGCAACGGACTAGTTCACGAGACAATTTTTTGTCTGCAAATGTTGTAAATGTTGATAACGTATCTGTCAGAAGTATTGGCACAACAGAATGTAGCCATGTCAATTATGCTTGACAGTGCGCATAAAAGCTGACAGTTCCACAGAAATCAAACAGACAATGCGCCCGATAGAATGATACACGTGTCTCGTTTTGCTATCGAACGAGAAAAGACCACATCTGTACTCTTTGGAACTTAATTATCTTCATCGAATGAAATATCTGCCGCCCGGAGCTTTGGAATGGTAAAAAAATAAGTGGTTCAAGTCAGTAGTGGCACAGACATTCTTGTCTGTGGTCGTCGCCTGAAGCCCGCACCAACACGCACAGACAGGAA
>RDXM01000145.1 GCA_004292595.1 Candidatus Kapaibacterium sp.
TTTACGCTTCAAATTACACACCGCCATCAGGAGCAGCGTCCGCAAAAATAGAATATATTTCTGGCGCAGACTACACAACAAACATGAAACTTTGGCAACTGAAAGGCAAAGAATACAAAGGCTATTGCTACATTAACTCGGAAGGATTGCGAAACAAAGCGGATTTTGAGTGTTTCATTAATTTTGCCTTGATTACAACAAGGTTTCCAAAAAGTCAAAGAAGAAGGCAACGAGCCGCTCATAAGGGTTTTTTGCGGAATAAAATGAAGGGCTGGCGTGCAGAATTGTACGTCAGCCCTTTTTTGGTGCTGCCTTGTTTCCACGACCGCATCAATTCATATGTCCTGCGCGATTTTCCTGCATACTTTTTTCTGCATCATTTTCCATGAAAATATCTATGAAAACATCTATTTTGCGTACTTGTGTGTTGTTCTTCCTTTCATTTTTCAAGGAGCGGTCAAATGCGCTACGATGCAGATGCTATCATTGTTGGAGCCGGACTTGCAGGGCTTGTTGCGGCGGCAGAACTTGTTGATGCGAACAAAAAAGTCATTATTCTCGACCAAGAACCTGAGCAATCGCTGGGTGGACAGGCATTTTGGTCTTTTGGCGGTTTATTTTTCGTCAATTCTCCCGAGCAGCGCAGAATGGGCATCCGCGACAGCTACGAACTCGCGCTGCAAGATTGGATGGGAACTGCAGCATTCGACCGCGAAGAAGACAAGCATCCACGCCTCTGGGCGGAAGCGTATTTGCAATTTGCCGCAGGCGAAAAACACTCGTGGCTGAAGCAACAAGGCATGAAATTTTTTCCCGTTGTCGGCTGGGCAGAGCGTGGTGGCTACGGCGCAATCGGTCATGGGAACTCGGTTCCACGCTTTCACGTTACGTGGGGAACAGGTCCAGGCGTTCTCGAACCGTTCCTGCACCGCGTCCAAGCAGGCGTGGAGCGGGGTTTGGTGCAATACAAATTCCGCCACCGCGTAACGGATTTATCCTTGACTGGTGGCGTTTGCGATGGCGTTCATGGAGAAGTTTTGGAAGCAAGTACCGTTGAGCGCAGCCAGCCCACAAGCCGCGTCGTTGCTGGTGCTTTTAGCCTTCACGCGCCTGCGGTGATTGTCAGTTCTGGTGGCATTGGCGGCAACCACGATTTAGTGCGCAAGAACTGGCCCGCCCGCTTCGGCACACCGCCAAAGCGGATGCTGCAAGGCGTTCCCGACCACGTTGATGGCTTAATGCTCGGCATTGTGGAGAAAAATGGCGGGCGCATTATCAATCCCGACCGAATGTGGCACTATCCCGAAGGCGTAGAAAACTACGCGCCCGTGTGGAATCGCCACGCAATTCGCATTCTTGCTGGACCATCGCCGATGTGGTTCGATGCTACTGGAAAGCGTTTGCCCGTGCCGCTTTTCCCCTGTTTCGATTCGCTGGGCGCATTGGAACACATCGTCAAGACGGGGCATGATTACTCGTGGTTTGTGCTGACGCAAAAAATGATTGAAAAGGAATTTGCGCTCTCTGGCTCGGAGCAAAACCCTGATTTGACGAGGCGGAACATTCGTTTGCTTTTGAAACGTTTGCTGCCAGGCGCACCCGCACCAGTGGAGGCGTTCAAGGAAAAAGGAGTGGATTTTGTTGTGCGCAATACGCTTGCTGAATTAGTGCAAGGAATGAACGCGCTCACGGGCGATAATCTCATCAATCACGCCGATTTGGAGCGCGAAATCCTTGCCCGCGACCGCGAAATGGACAATACCTTTACGAAAGATTTGCAAATCACCGCCATTCGCGGAGCAAGGAATTATCTGGGCGACAAGCTCATTCGCGTCGCCACGCCGCACAAAATGCTCGACCCCTCGAAAGGACCGCTCATCGCAGTGCGGCTCTTTATTCTCACGCGCAAAACGCTCGGTGGCTTGGAAACCGACCTGCAAGCACGAGTGATCAAGGCAGACGGTTCGCCGCTTGAAGGCGTGTATGCGGCGGGCGAAGCGGCGGGTTTTGGCGGCGGCGGCTATCACGGCTATCGCTCGCTGGAAGGCACATTTTTGGGAGGCTGCATCTTTTCTGGGCGCACGGCGGGTCGCGCTGCCTCTGGAAAGTAAATCACCCCACAGGAAGCGTAAAATCTGGGTTTTCAATAATCCCCAGCACATTGCCAAAAGGGTCTGTGAGCGTTGCTACAAAAAGACTCCCGCCAACATTCTGAATGGGACTATGCTCAACCGCGCCATGCTCCAGAAGCCGCGCAAATGCTTGTTGGATATTCTCCACGCCCCAATACAGTGTTACGCCGCCTTCGCCTTTTGGCGGTGCATCGGGGTCGAGACCAAGTTCGTAGCCGCCAACGTTGAAACCGACGTAAAATGGCTCATCAAAATACGGCGGGAAACCTAAAATATCGGTGTACCATTTCTTTGCAGCATCAAGATTTGGTGCGGCATAGATGGCAGTTCGCAAACCTAAAAACATACGTTCTCCTGTGAAAGTATTGGCGAAAATGTGTGTTGGAATATCGGTAGCAAAATACAAAACTTGCGGTACTTTCTTCACTTTCACTATTCACCATGAATATCGTTCTCACTGGCGGCACAGGATTGATTGGAAAGAGCGTCATTGCTCATCTTCTCGAAAATGGTCATAGCGTGGTCGCACTCACGCGGCAGCACACGACGGCGGCGTTTTCCGCATTTGAAAAGAAGCCATTCCGCACTGTACAATGGGACGCGCACACGCTTGGAAGCGGCGATAGAGCGTGGAGCAAGGAAATATCAGGCGCAGAGGCAATTATTCATCTTGCAGGCGAAGGTATTTTTGATAAACGCTGGACGGCAGAAATCAAGCACCGCCTCGTCGAAAGCCGCCTCACAACAACGCGCTTGCTCGTTGAAGCCATTGCGCAAGCAGACACCAAGCCGCGTGTATTCATTTCCGCCTCTGCCGTTGGCTACTACGGCGACCGCCACGATGTCCCAACCGATGAATCCACGCCGCCTGCAACGGATTTCCTTGCGGATTTATGTGTGCGCTGGGAAAAAGAAGCGGAGGAAGCAAGGAAATACGGCGTTCGCGTGGCAAATCCGCGTTTGGGAATTGTGCTGGCGGAATCGGGTGGCGCACTAGGGCGTATGCTGCCTGTCTTCAAGGCGTTTTTGGGAATGCCGCTTGGGGCGGGAAAGCAGTGGTTTCCGTGGGTGCATAGTGAGGATGTGGTGCGAGGAATTTGCTTTCCGCTTGAAAATAGCAACCTAGAAGGCGCGTATAATCTTGCATCGCCCGCGCCCGTGCGCATGGAAGAATTTTGTGCGGAATTGGGCAAAGCACTCAATCGCCCATCGTGGTCGCCGCTTTCTGTGCCAGAATTCGCGCTAAAATTGGCGTTGGGTGAAGCCGCTTCATCGCTCACGGGCGGGGCAAACATTATTCCGAAAAAACTTCTTGAACTTCATTTTGAATTTCGTTATACTAAGGTGTCATCAGCATTACAACAACTTTTACGACCATAATTTTTGCGTTGTTCATGGATAGTACCGAGAAAAAAGTTCGGCTTGAAACGAGTGATACCCTCTCGCTTTTTGGCTATAATGACAGCAATTTGCGCATCTTGGAAAGCCACTTTGCGGCAAGTATTACCGTGCGTGGGAATACCGTTGTTTTGAAGGGCGATATGGCGGAGGTGCGCGTGATTGAAAAAGTGCTGAACGAGCTTCAGTACATCATTCGCCGCACGGGAACGCTTTCCACCAACGATGTTCTGACGGTAATTGACCTCGTGAATCCCCAGAAAACGGGCATAAAAGAATTTTCCTTGTCCACGCAGACACTTACAGCGCACAGTGACGAGAGTAATTTTGATGCTCCAGCATCTCATGCACTGCCGCTTTCCACGCCGCTTGTGGATGCAAAGTCTGGCGAGCCTGTTATTTACTTGGCGCAGGGCGAAACGATTAAAGCGCGTACCCCGACGCAAAAAATCTACTTTGAAAAAGTTCGCACAAATGACATTGTCTTTGCGATTGGTCCCGCAGGAACGGGCAAAACCTATCTTGCTGTGGCAATGGCACTCGCGCTCTTGCGCAACCGCGAAGTAAGCCGCCTCATTTTATCGCGTCCGGCGGTAGATGCGGGAGAATCGCTTGGTTTCTTGCCCGGCGACTATATGGAAAAAGTTGATCCGTACTTGCGTCCTTTGCTTGACGCGCTTTCCGATATGGTTACGCCCGACAAACTCAAAAGCATGATGGAAAAACGCATTGTGGAAATCATCCCACTCGCGTATATGCGCGGTCGGACGTTCAACAATTCAGCAATTATTTTGGACGAAGCACAAAACGCAACGGGAACGCAAATGAAGATGTTTCTGACGCGCATGGGCAAAAACTCGAAGTTGATTGTAACGGGTGATGTTACGCAAATTGACCTTCCACGCCGCACGGAATCTGGTTTGATTCAGATTCAGGATGTGTTGAAAGGCATTCAGGGAATTGAATTTGTGTATTTTGACAAGGGCGATGTTGTGCGCCATCGCTTAGTGGCAGAAATTATTGATGCGTACGAGAAATATTCCGCGCGACAAGAAAATCTCCGCGAAGCAAGCCATTATGCGCCGAGAGGAGAGTCTCGCAAGCACGACCTTTCGGAAAAAAATATCTCTGAAAAAAGTTCGTCTGACAAACCTATCACCGAAAAAGCACCATTTGACGAGCCGTTGCAGGCGAATTGACGGAAATGAGGTTACATTATCACGCGGCAGTAAAGATTCCACCGCCTTTCACCAAAAAAATGCTTACACGCTAGATTCTATCTAGCTTGGAGCTGATGACGTTCCAAAGTGCAAAAATTAAAAAACAGGCTTCAATCGCTGATTGTATCTCGCTTGTAGGCATATCAAAGAATAAAAAACTTACTAAACCACCTTTTCTTCAACATTCTGTTCAGCCAATAAAGTTTGTTGTGTGTTGTTCTACGTGCATATAAGCCGTGTTTGTGTACAAGAATGTTTGTTTGATTGTTGAAGAAATGTCTTTTCATTTCATTGTTTTCTGGAGAGTATTTATGAAGGTTACTACGCCATGGCGCGATGTTTGGGATAAAGAGTCGCGGAAAAATAGCTTAGGCAGTGCTATGCCGAAGAGTATGATAAAAAGCGTGGTGAGCGCGGCATTCGTACTGGCGTGTGCTATGCCACTAGCAACGCCGCTCGCACTGGCGCAAGAAGCACCCAAAGCGGATAAATTAGAGGAATTATCGCTGGAAGATTTGCTCAACGTTGAAATTTCTGTTGCATCCAACGTCATTTCCGACAAAGATAAGCAACCCGTTTCGATTACCAGCATCACCCGCCGGCAGCTTGAACTGAGCGGCGCACGGACACTCGCCGACGCGCTTATGCTCTACGTTCCAGGCTTTTTCGTTACCGAAGACCAAGATGACGTTATCATGGCGTTTCGCGGTCTCGCGCCCGACAATAACTCGAAAGTCATGCTGCTCATTAATGGGCAAAACATGAATACCGAATTTTTCTGGGGACCTCCGTACGCGATTTTGACCAGCTCGAACTATTCCTACATTGAGCGTGTTGATGTGATTCGCGGTCCTGGTTCGGTAACATTGGGACAAGGTGCGCTGTTGGGCGTAATCAACATCATTACGCGCAAAGGTTCGGACATGAAAGAAGACGGCATCAGTGTTGATGCGGCGGTGTCGGGCGGCTTAGATAATTTCTGGCTTGCCAACGTTGGCGCACAGGCGAAAATTGGCGATGTAAGAACGTCGTTTTCGGTGTCGCGCAATACCTACGGCGGTCAGGAATATCGCAAAGAAGGCAATGCGCTGCGGGCAAATGAAGGCACAGGCGGACCGCTTTTGTACGACAAAGGACATCGCTTGAAGCGCAATGATAATGTTGTTATTCAAGGAAATCTTGAATATAAAGGGCTGGAAATCAATGCGATGTATGCTGATTCGCAGCAAGACTTGTACAATTTCTTCCGCGACCGCGAAGTATTTGGGCAAGCGTTGTCGTCTCTCAGCATTGGGTACAAATTTGATATTAGCAAAGATATTAAATTGAAAACTACAGGCTCGTACATTCAAGACGATATTCGACTCCTGTCGCTGACAGGTACAACAATGGGCGGCACCCGCGAAGACCGCTACGGCGCATCGGCATTGCTGACGGTGGATAATCTTTGGAAAGGCAATAAACTTGCGGTGGGCGTGGAATATCGCTTGTTCGAGATGGGCAAAAACAATCGCTTTGGTAATAATTTCATTGCAAACGTCGTTAATTCCTTCAATCCACTGACGGTAAATCAAATCCAAACAATGGGATATCGCAGAGATATTCAGGTTATCTCGGCATTTATCGAAGATTTTTATTCCGTTACCGACCAATTAGACATCTTTGCGGCGGCTCGCTTTGACAGCCACACGGGCTGGGGAACAAACATCGCGCCGCGTGTTGGTGTGTTGTTTGCGGCATCGAAAGACTTGCGCTTCCGTGCTGGTTACCAGATGGGCTTTCGCGGTGGCGTTGGCTTGGTCTATGGCGGCGGTTATCGCACCGACGGCTATCTGAGCAGTACAAATTTTGGCAAAATTGGGGCAGCGGGAATCCCTGGCGAGAGTAATCGTGAAATTGTGCGCCCTGAGATTATGAACAGTATTGAACTTGCAGGAGCATGGAATATTACACCAGATTTGAAGTTTGATGTTGTTGGATTTTACAATATCGTGAATGGTGTATTAGACGTAGGCGTTATTTACAAAGACCCCGTAAACCGCATGAATCCACAACCTGGACAATTTAATATGGTTCCCATCGGAACGGACGTGCCAGGCGACTGGAATGGGTATTGGTTCTTCAAAAACGCGCTCGGCAGCATCAATCAATGGGGCGCAGAAGCTACTCTTGCCTACAACACGCAATTTATCAATGTTTCCCTTAGTCATTCGCTCGTAAAAGTAGCAAGCGTAACACCAGAACAAGAGAAAGATGCTCGCAGCGGTAACAGTATGTATCTCACCTTCGACAAAGCGAGCAGTTCTATCCGCTATAAAGTGTATCCCGAAAACGTTACGCGCTTAAATGTTCTTGTTACGCCCATTAAAGGCTTCGATATTGTTGTCAATGGTATGTTGTACTCCGATTGGCTCGCGCCAGACGGCTCAACGGGCAGAGGTGCATTTTTGCTCAATGGCGGCGCAAGTTTCGACATTACGCAAAACATTGAACTTTCGGTAAATGCAACCAACTGGCTCAATCAAACTCCATTGTACCCAATGAATGCAAATGCGAGCGGTCCAGGCTTACAAGCAGGCGCACCAGCACTGGAAAGAACATCGGTCTGGGGACGCTTGAAAGTACGCTTTTAAGAGTGGTTCAGGGATAGTTTGAACATTAACAATGAGCAAAAAAGGCTGCTTTCCAAATCTGGAAGGCAGCCTTTTTGTTTCTATTTTGGGCTTTGGAGCAAGGCAGGATGCTGCCTTGTTGAGCAAAAAGTGTTGAGCAAAAAGTCTCTTCGGAAGAAAGTCTCTTTTCTCAGTGTCCGCCACTTACATTGATTATCTTTGCCTCAAAACTTTTATACTCAATCTGAATATTTTTGAAGCTCGCGGCTTCGGCAAATTCAGCAATCGTGCCGTAAATATCGGCATCAATAAAGCGAGCTTTTGAGCCGTCTATCAGAAGGTATGTATCGCTCGGAATACGGCGCAATTTTGCTTTTAATTCATTTTTGTTGATAAACGTCATATCCTTGGTGAAGCGCAACAAGTAGTAATTATCAATGTTCACAAGTGTTACTGCAAGCTGGTGATTGCTGCGAATCACGAAAAACATTCCCAAGCACAATCCAATCGCAATACCCGTCAGAAGGTCGGTAAATACTATCGCCACGACGGTAACGATGAAAGGAAAAAACTGCTCGCGTCCCGCCGCATACATTTGCCGATAGAGCTTTGGCGGTGTGAGTTTATAACCAACAACAATCAAAATGGATGCAAGCGACGCAAGCGGAATCAGGTTGAGTACCGATGCCAAAAAAACAACGGACACCAAAAGCAAAACACCGTGAAAAACAGCAGCCATGCGGGTTCTGCCGCCAGCATAGACGTTTGCCGAGCTGCGCACAATTACGGAGGTCATCGGCAAGCCGCCCAGCATACCAGAAATGATATTACCAATGCCTTGCGCTCGCAGTTCCTTGTTTGCATCGGAAATGCGCTTGTAGGGGTCGAGTTTATCAACGGCTTCGAGCGATAACAGCGTTTCTAAACTTGCCACAATCGCTAGGGTTAATGCGGTTGTATAGACTGCTGGTTCGAGCAATGCTGCAAAATTTGGGAAATGTAGTTGTGCAAGAAGCAAGCGTGGATTCTGCACAAGTGGCAACTGTACCAAATGCCCATCTTCAGCGCGAAGGTAAAAATTGCTGAATACCGCACGAAAGCTCTCGTTCAGCACAATTCCCAAGACCACCACAAGAAGCGGCGCGGGTATCATTTTCAGCACACGAATACTTTGTACCCGAGGACGCTCCCACAAAAGCAAAATTGCCAGCGACAAGCCAGTAATGATGAGGGCTTCAGGGTTCGCACTCGCTACCGAGCGCATAATTTCTGTAATCGTATTTGTGTGTCCGCTTGGCTCAAGAAAGCTGAAATCACCCTCGAAGTCGGTGTCGCGTCCCAGTGCGTGTGGGATTTGCTTCAAAATTATCACCACGCCAATCGCAGAGAGCATTCCGCGAATCACGCTCGACGGCACGTAATCACCCAAAATTCCCGCTCGCATGATGCTAAAGACCAGTTGCAATGCGCCAGAAAGCACAACGGCGGTGAGAAAATTTTGATACGAACCAAGACTGGTAATTGCCGCCGCAACAATCACCGTCAGACCAGCCGCAGGACCGCTCACACTCAGTTCCGACCCCGAAACAAATGCAACCACAATTCCGCCAATAATGCCAGAGATAACACCGCCAATCAAAGGTGCGCCAGAGGCAAGAGCAATGCCCAAACACAGTGGCAATGCTACTAAAAAGACCACCAAGCCCGCCGGTAAGTCGCTTTGAAGATTGCGCTGCGGAGATAAATCCAGATGAACGCCTAGATTCCCATTCGTATTTCCGCTCGTATTCGCGGAAGATTCGGGCGTAATATTCTCGGAAACACCCGTTTTTTCTTGTGTTGCTGTTTGCATAGCGTGATTCCTCCTAAAAAAGATGCTACAAAAATGAGCGCAAAAAATTAGCGATTATTCACTGCATTTTCCACCAGAATATTCACTGTGCGACAGTAAAAACGCCCTTCTGGTGTCGTGTTGTCGTGCATAAGTCCTTCGCTGCCACGCCCTTCTATAATAGCATCGGTGCGCTGCAAAGCAGTAGCTGCGGTGTTTGCGCGTTGGAGCGAGAGGGTTTTGTTCGTTTGTGCATTGCCCGTGCGGTCGGTGTAGCCGATAATCGTAATGCGCGAGCTAGGATTCATGCGCTGTTTCACGATTCCCAAGATGTTTTGATGCTGTTCGCTCACTTCCGATTTATTGAAATCAAACAGCAGCAAACCGAAGGTATTTACTTCTTTGTCGGCAGTTTTGGCAGCGCGTTTTTTTGCAATCGAAATCACCTCGACGGGCAAGGATGCACCCGCGAGAACCGATGCGCCGCTTTCATCCTGCACGTTCAGAGAATACTGCACGGGCAGCGTGAGCTTTGGTGCGGTGTTGTTCTCTGTTGCGGTGTTCCATTGCAAGCGGTCTTGCGGCTTTCCTGTGCCGATGTATTCTTTCAAAAGCTGCGATTCGCGGCGCGATTTCTGGCTAACCGCCATTTGCCATTTGGTAAGCGATACATCCGAAAGTGCGTTGGTGCGGAAGCGCACAAGCGGCGGAATCACGGCGCGAAGCGTGTCGTTTGCCACAACAACATCGGTAATGCTCGGCTCGGAGGCAAGAATTTCCACGCGGCGATTTTCCGCAATGCCATCGGGTGTGTTTTCGCTGGACGCTTTTTCTGGTAAGCCACGAAAGCTCGTTTTTATGCGGTCTTCAGCGATTCCCCAGACGTGTACTAAATACGATTTTATTGCGAGCGTCCGCGCTTCCGACAAGCGAGATTCTTCATCGCCTGTAAAGCGCGGCGTTGCGGGCGCGGTTTGTGGTGTAAATTGCCCAGAAGCCTGACTGCTACTTGCGTTTGAGCTACTCACAACGCTCGTAGCCGGAACGTTTGCATTTGCATTGGTATTCCGCACCGAAGTTTGATTGCTCAGACTGGGCGAAACACTAGCATTGGTGCTGAACGCAAAGGTTTTCGGTGCATACAAAAACTGCTCATTTGGATTAAATTTTTCCTTCGTTGCCTTGCAGCCCACAAGCGTAATGGAGGCATTCGGGTTCGCTCTCATGCGGCTTCCAATAACGTTCAATACATTTCGATAGACTTCCAGCGTGGACTGATTAGAAAATTGCCGCTCAAACAAGGATTTGTCGGTGTAACGGCGGCTTTGCTCTTTGGGCAAACGGGCGTAGCGAGCGGGCAGCGTGGCGGAATTTTGCTCAAAAAATATGTAGTTCAAAAGCGGGTGCATGGTGTTGGCGAGAAATTCCTCCACGCGCAGTGATTCTATCGGATATTCAACGCTATCGCGGCGAGCAGGATTGGGGTTTGGCTTCACGCCATATGCCTGAATATACGCCGAAAGCGTCGAGCCGCCTGTGCCGAAAAGCTGCACCGTTATTGGGCTGCCCAAGCCATTGTACGCAATTTTCAACTGGCAGGAAGTTCGCCCAGCACTGGTCGGTTTGTAGCGCAAACGCAGCGATATGGCAGATTGCGGATAGAGAATATAGCTCGTATCGGTCTTGATGACCTGCGCGGTATTGCCAACTAAGCGGAAATCAGTGGTATTTGGACCCGTAAAAGCAATATTGGTAATCACAACAGGCTGCAAACTCACATTTTTCAGCACTGCCACGAGCGTATCTTTTTGCTGCTTGATTTTCACTTCCTCAAAATCAATCGTTTTTGTCAGCAAGACCAGCAATGGTGCGGAACACGAGCCAACGATGTTTGCGCGAATGGTGTCGGATTGGGTGATAATCTGCATCGTTGCGCGGCGTTCGCCCGTACCGCGTGGTTTGAAGCGGAGTTCAAGGTTTCGTGCGCCTTTGGGGAGAATCACACACGGTGCGCCGCCTGAGACAATGCTAAATTCCTCTGCCTGTTCGCCCACAAACTCAATTTTCTCGATTTTAAGCGGGCTGCCGTCGTTATTTCGCAAGAGTGCCGAAAGCAGGGAATCCTTCGACTCGCCGCGCAAACAGCGTCCCATATCCACGTTCCGCACGGTCAGAAGCGGTGCGGTAATGCTGAACGGTGCGGCAGAGATGACTTCTTGAACGGCGGTCGTATCATTTTTCCACGTAAGCGGCACGAGAACTGGTGTTCCGTCGGTGCGAGTGCTGGAATTATAGTCAATGCTCCAAAATAACGCCTTGCGCTCGGCACCAACGCTCGCAAGCGTGCGCTTGTCGCTGGAAACGCGCACATCCAGCACCGCGCCCGTGTGGTTGGCGACGCGCTGCACAAGTGCGCCTGTTTCCAGATTCCACACCGTGAGACTGCGGTCGTCGTTGCCTGTTATGATGTGCAGAGAATCAAGGAATGATGCGGTCAGCACGGCAGTTTTTCCGCCCAACTGAAAGCGTTTCCACTCGCCCGTGCGCCCGTTCCAGGCTCGCATGGTAGAATCAACCGAGCAGGTAACAATCGTGCCGCCATCGGGCGAAAAAAGACCGATATGCACGAGACCTTTGTGTCCCGACATTTTCTCCAACAACGTGCCTTTGCGCGGGTCCCAGAGCCGTGCAACGCCGTCTGCGCTGGTTGTGAGAAGGCGCGTTCCGTCGGGCGAAAAAGCGAGGCTGAGAACGGCTTCTTTGTGTTCGAGTTTGAATATTTCTTCGCCCGATTTCACATCCCAAATCCGCGCAAGGCTGTCTGCACCTACTGTTGCGGCGACGCTTGGGTCGGTGGGCGAGAAGGCTGCATCGAAAACCTGCCCTGTGTGGCGCAAGGACTGGAGCGTTTCGGCACTTTCGGCAAGCCAAATTTTCGCTGTACTGTCCGCCGAAGCAGTAACGACGCGGCTTCCGTCCATCGAAAAGCGCACCGAATAAATTTCCTCGATGTGGTCTAAAAATACATCCAAAAGGTCGCCCGATTGCGCGTCCCAAATTCGCGCCGAACCGTCTTGAAAGCCCGCCACGACGTGCTTTCCATTCGGCGAAACCATGATTTTTCCCGGCAACAGCGTTTTTTTGCGCTGCCCGTACTGATTGCTAAAATACAACTGCCGCGCCGAACCCGTCTGCACATCCCAGCCCCTTGCCACACCGCCCGCGCCAAGCGTAACGATGCGCTTTGCGTCGGGCGTAAAGGCGGCATTCAGGATGTAGTCTTTCAAATTGGAAAGTTTCGGGGTTTGAAGCTGCCGAAGGCGCATCATTGCTTGATTTGTCTGAATATTCGGCACACGCCAATCCGCACGAAGACCGCTCACGGCAGGAATGAGGCGTTGCCATGTGCGCCCGCCGTCGCTGCTGAAGTCCGCGCTGACGGCTTCGGAGGGCATAATTCCCGACCACTGCACGGTGGTATCTGCGCCCGCAACGTAGCTTTCGCCGCCGTTTGGTTCAATCAGGGTGAGTGTGCCAGGGTTCGGCGTTTTGCCCGGAAAACCGCCGCTTGCAAAGATAGTGCGCCCGCCGCAGACGTTATCGGTGATGCTGAATTTTGTGAAGGCATAGCCCGAATCACGCGGTGCGTAGCGCACGGTCAGGACTTTGCGCTGTCCAGATTTGAGTTGAAAATACGTCGGAGAAATGCTGAACATCTCGTTGGAACTCGTGATGTCGGTAACGGTGAATGCACTGTTGCGAGCTTTCACAACGAGCTTCAGTTCGCGCCCGCCACCACGCGGATCTACTGCGCCGAAGGTGATATTTTCGCTGGAAAATTCGAGGGCTGTGACGGATTTTGGAGGAATGTCGTAGTCGAGCGTCGTGGTAACGCCGCGTGAAAGAAGCGCGATGCTGGTGTTCATGCGGCTTACATTGCAGGCTTTTTCGCTCATCCATGCCAGTTCGCAGGGTTTATTGCCGAGTGCGAGTTGGAGCAGGATGCGGTAAATCTGCTCGGCTTGCGGCACGGATGTTACGTTTTCAAACACCTCGCCGCCTGTGCGCCGAGCGATGCTGCGCAGGTTGTCGGGCGCAGGCATTCCGAGCGTTACGCAGTAAATCGCTACGTTGCCGAGTTTCGCCATTTGCACAATTTCGTCTTCGTTACCGCCGCCTTGTCCGTCGGTGAGGAACACCACGATTTTGCGGCTGTATTTCGCGTTGTCCGCCACAAGCAAACCGCCTGCAACGGGCTTTATTAAGCCCATGTCGTAGTCCGTGCCGCCTTGTGGCTTCAGGTCGTTCACGGCTTTGAGGAGGCGTTTTCGGTCATGTGTGAAATCTTGATTGAGGTAATTGCTGTGGTCGTAGCTCGTGATGGCGCATTCTACCTCGCCCTCAGGCATGGCGTTAATCCACGCACGAGCGGCAGTTTGCGCCAGCGTGAGATTGGCAACCCCGCCAGCATTTGCGATGCCCTCGCCCATTGAGCCAGAAACGTCAATCGTTAGCACAACCGAAAGCGATTTGGTGGGCAATCCAGGCTGGCACGAGGCAGTCGTAACCACGCGCTGTGTGCCGTTTTCGCGCACCATAAAATCTTGGGCAGCGAGGTCGGTAATGGGATTGCCGTTTGCATCAAGCGCGAAAAACTTTGCTCGCATCAGTGGAAATGCGGAGGCATTTATATCATACACAGTAAGCGATTGCGCAAGTAATGAAGCGGAGTTCGTGGCACTTTCACCGATAAAACACACGGCTATCAGCACAAAGAAAACGATACCAGAACGTGTGCAAGACCTTGAGAATATCGAGAATCTCGCAAAAAAAGTGCGGCGGGGCGTGGTCAAAACTATATCTAAAAAAGGTTTCCGAAAAGAATCTACACGGCAAAAATAGGAAAATAAAACCACTTTTTGCACGAGAAAACCTCAGACAAGCCGCATCAAACCAATAACAACGCCAATAATTTTCACGCTCGTGCTATCGGCAGAATACGGCACAGGCGGAAAGCCACGCACTCCAGCAATAAGCTCGTTTGAGGCAGCAGCAAAGCGGCGTACAATGGTCATATCGTGCAGGAGCGCGACAACAATTTCTCCTTCTTCGGCGCCAAATTGCTGGCGTGCCAGCACGGTATCGCCTTGGCGAATGGCATCATTGCTCATGCCGTCGTCGCTCACCACGGCGCAGAAAAGCTGGCTTGTGGGGTTTTGACGAAAAAACTCTGTGTCAATTTTCACCTGCCCACGCGGCGATAAAAAGACAGACAAAGGCTGCGCGGCTGTGCCTTCGCCTGAAATGACAACATTCTTCACCGAAGCTGGCAAGGGCGCAGAACTGCTTGTGTGCGATGTGCCTTGTATTGGTGCGCTGTGCATTGGTGCGGTATAATGATTCATGGTGGAAGAATTGTGGGTGTTTGTGGGAGAGATATGGCGCGGACGCGGCGTAAAGTCGAGGATTTGGATGCCCCGCGATGCGCCTTTTTGCTGACGGTGAAGATAGCCCTTTTTTTCAAGAGCTTGAATATATTGATTTGCGGCATTGGTGGAAGACATTTCCATTTTGTCGCACATTTCCTTCATCGTGGGCGGATAGCCGCGCTCTTCCACAAAATTTTTGAGAAAAATCAAGAATTCATGCTGCTTTGGAGTGAGCGGTTTTTTGCTGGGGTCGAATTGAAGGGTTGCTTTCATGGTGATAGTTTTTGAAGTGAGTGAGTGCTGCGCATCAAGCATTTGCAAGTGATTTAACTGTTTTAATTTCTCGAAATTCTTTCCGCAAAATCCGCTCCACGCCTGACTTCAGTGTGATACTTGCGGCAGAACAACTCGAACACGCGCCAGAAAGCTCGACAAGAACGGTATCGCCGCTCAAGCTGTGAAATTGAATGCGCCCGCCATCGCGCTCAATAAAGGGGCGTATTTTTTCGTCAATAACAGTAATAATGCGCTCTTCAAGGGATGATGTGCTGCCCATATGGTCGTTAAATATGAATGGTAAGAAACATTTTTGAATAGATTAGCATACTTTTCAAAAATAACTGTTCATAAAATCAGTACCAAAATATTTTTCAACGATAACAAAAAACATAATGAAAACACTCCGCATCATTCTCGGCGACCAGCTCAACAGCCAGCACACGTGGTTTCAAGAGCCTCGCACCGATGTTGTCTATGCAATGATGGAAGTACGTCAGGAGACAGACTATGTGCAGCATCACATCCAAAAAGTGATAGGCTTTTTTGCTGCAATGCGTGTATTTGCGCGAGGTTTGGAGGAGCAAGGGCATATTGTTCACTATCTTCGCTTCGATGACGCTGAAAATGCGCATTCTTTCCGAGAAAATCTACACACTATCTGCAAACGCGAGGCTATTACACGCTTTGAATACCAAGAGCCAGACGAATATCGTCTCGACCAAGATTTGAAGCGATGTGCAGAGTATCTTCACGCGGAATTGGAGATTTCGTCGAGCGTTTGCAATACTGAACACTTTATCACATCCCGCACCGACCTTGCCGCGCTTTTTCAGGGAAGGAAAACGTACTTGCTCGAAACATTTTACCGTGCAATGCGGCGTAAACACTCAATTCTCATGGATGGCACAGAGCCGCACACGGGGCAATGGAACTACGATGCCGACAACCGCAAGAAACTCCCGCGTGGGCAGCGCGTTCCCGCGCCGCTTCTTTTTCAGCACGACGTGAGCGAAATCGCAGAAATGCTGCAAGAATGCGGTGTGCAGACGATTGGGCGCGTTGATGCAAAAAAATTTGAATGGTGCATTTCCCGCGAGGAGGCATTGCACCTGCTGGAATACTTTGCAAGCGAGTGTTTATCGCACTTTGGGACGTATCAAGATGCAATGACGCTTTCGTCGTGGGCGGTTTTTCACGCTCGTTTGTCGTTTGCAATGAACGTAAAAATGCTTCATCCGCTTGAAGTGGTGCGGCGTTGCGTGGAGGAATGGCAAGCGCGACCAGAGGAAATTTCCTACGCGCAAATTGAAGGTTTTGTGCGGCAAATTATCGGTTGGCGCGAGTATATGCGCGGTGTGTATTGGGCAAAAATGCCAGACTACGCGCATTTGAACGCGCTCCAGCACACCGCGCCACTTCCCGAATGGTACTGGACGGGCGAAACCAAGATGCAATGCCTCCGCTACGCCATTACGCAATCGCTCGACCACGCCTACGCACACCACATCCAACGCCTTATGCTGACGGGCAATTTCGCGCTGCTGCTGGGTGTGCATCCCGACGCGGTTGATGCTTGGTATTTGGGCATTTACATTGATGCAATCGAGTGGGTAGAAATCACGAACACGCGCGGGATGAGCCAGTTTGCTGATGGTGGGATTGTTGGCACGAAACCCTACATTTCAAGCGCGAATTACATTGATAAAATGAGCGATTATTGCGGAACGTGCGCCTACGATAAATCGCTCCGACATGGCATGAGTGCTGAGGGAAAGAAGGCTTGTCCCTTCAATAGTTTGTACTGGGATTTTTACCACCGCCACGAAGAACGTTTTGCGAAAAATCCCCGCGTGGCGGTAATGTACAAAACCCTGAACAACATGGACGAACACGAGCGCAAGCGTGTTCTGGAGCAGGCTGCAGCCTACAAGCGCGAAGTGGAGAGCTTGTAGGAAAGGATGAAATATGAGGGATGAAATCTGACGTTTGGGCAACAATCTTCTGCCTGTTTTACGCCCGTTTTGGCTTCCACGCCCAGAGCATTTGGCAAGCAATGGTCTCGTTGCCGGCTTCATCGGTAACAACGACGTTTACCATAATTTCCCCTTCTGCGTTATTTTGCGCAGCGCGTACTTCCTCGTCGGAAAGCGTCGCCACAGCTTTCATGCGCCCTGCCGCCTTTTTTTGGAAATCCACGTGGAGCGATTTCACCACCAAATACTTATCGTCTGGCACATTCATTCCCATGAGGATTCCCGTTGCCGATTCTGCAAGCAGCGTCATTGCTGCCGCGTGGACGCTTTTGATGTGATTTTGTACGCGGCGTTTGTTGGCCAGCGTCATCACCACGCGGGATTCGGTCAGTTCTTCGATGTGGATTCCTGCCGTACCGAAAAAGGGGACAACCCGCCCAAAGGTTTTCGTCAGAAGAAAGTTGCTCAAAAACGGAGGAAATTTTTTCATTCCTCCAACCATAGTGTTTAAGCGGTTTGGCATTGATTTTTAGAAGACTGTTTGAGTGTATTTGGTTAGATTTTGATTTGGGGACGCAGATGAAGATGATTGAATGGATGAAGATGATGAAAGAGTAGAAAATATTGAGGATACAGGTGCATATTTGCCTTATCATCTTCATCAATCTCATCATCTTCATCTGCGTCCCTCTCTTCATCGCACATCAAAACTGCTGTTTGAAGGCAGTAAGTTCCTCCTGCAAAGCGCGTAATTCCTGCTTTGTTGCGGCAAGTTCCGTTTCCAAAGCGGTAATGCGCTTTTCGTGCGCCGCCGCAGACGCGGCAGCAGAAACCTTCAACGGCTCATCATTGCTTGTATTGGTAATGCTTGGCTCGCCGCAAAGAAGATGCGCATAGCGAACTTCCTTTTGTCCAGCTTGGCGTGGAAGGCGCACCACAAGCGGTTTCCCGTAGGTGTGCGCTGCGAAATGCGCTTCGGAAGCAAGGTCATTCAGCGTGGTTTCTACTTCTTCGAGCGAGGTGAATTTGTGCATTCGCTCGGCGCGAGTGCGGAGTTCGCCGAGCGTTTGTGAGCCGCGCAGCATCAGTTCGCAGAGAACGGCGGTTTGTGGTGGGGTAAGCCGCAGCATTTCCACAAACCGATGCCGACACTTATTCGAGCGCGAAGCAGATTCCTCCACAAGCCGCGCAAATTCGAGCTTCCGAAGATGGTCAAAAGCCCGCATAACTTCTGTTTCCGTATATTGTACAACGGGGTCGCGGTTTGATTTTTGGTTGCACGCATTGGTAAGGGCGTTGGCGGTCATTGGGTAATACTCTGGTGTGGTCAGTTCTTTTTCAATGAGAACCGCACAAACACGGGCTTCTTCGGGTGTTAAGTTAATGGGCATAGAGTGGTGATGGGTGTTCAAATTGCTCGAAGCGTGATAAAAATTCTTCCGTAGCTTGCTCGCTACGGAGACGGCAAAGAAGCGCGTTACGGCACAAACAAAAAGCATTTGTGCCACAAGCGAAGAGGAGGCTCAAAAAGAAGGCTCGAAGAAAAGACTATTATACGTGAAATTTGCCCTAAAACTCCTCTTCGTCGCGTCCGGGCTTCATTGTAAACATACTGGTAAAGAGGTCTTTGAACTGCGTGCCACCGCGCTCAAGCGCGTATTTGCTCAGAAGCGAGTATTCTGCCATGCCGTGCAGGGCGAACTCCATGAGGAAAAGTTGGTCGTTGGCAGAGGCGTTTGGATGATATTTTTTTACAAGGTCGGAAAGTCCTGGAATGCTGTATAATACTTGTTCGTAGGCGGTATTGTTCAGGTCGTTCAGGATGTCAATCGTGTTGCCTTTGCGCACCCATTCCGTGATTTTGAGATACGGGCTGTCGTTGGCGGTGCGTTTGAAAGTTTCGGGGTCGGGGAAAAATTGGACGAATTGTGTGCGAATTGCCTTACCAACGAGGATTTGCGCCACTTTGAAGGGACCTTCCTGCTCGCCTTCATAGACTAATTCCACCTTGCCCGTGATGGAGGGAATCACGCCCCAAAAGTCGGAAACCCGCACCCGTGTTGAGGTTTCGCCTGTTTTGAGTGCGCGGCGTTCTGCGGCAGAATGGAGATTTTCAAACGCCGAAATCGTGAGACGCGCCGACACACCACTTTTTGCGTCAATGTACTCGCTGCCCCGTGCTTCAAAGGCAATTTGCTCAATCATCGTGTGGGCAAGCGGATGCGCTTGAATGCTGGTTTTCTGCTCTGCGGGCAACTCCGCTTCTTGTGCGGTGATTGCTTGCGCGGTGGCGATTGTTTTGGGATAATGCGTCAGAATCTGGCTATCTATGCGGTCTTTGAGCGGCGTTACGATGCTGCCGCGATTGGTGTAATCCTCAGGATTTGCCGTGAAAACGAACTGAATATCAAGCGGCAAGCGGAGCTTGAAGCCGCGAATTTGAATATCGCCTTCCTGCAAAATATTGAACAGCGACACCTGAATACGCGCCTGCAAGTCGGGAAGCTCATTGATAACAAAAATACTGCGATGCGAGCGAGGAATGATGCCGTAATGAATCACGCGCTCATCGGAATAGGGCAGCTTCAGCGTTGCCGCTTTTATCGGGTCCACGTCGCCGATAAGGTCTGCTACTGACACGTCTGGCGTGGCGAGCTTTTCGGCATATCGCTCGCTGCGATGCACCCACGCGACGGGCGTTTGGTCGCCGTGTTCCTGCACGAGGTCGCGGGCGAAGCGCGAGAGCGGCTGCAAGGGGTCGTCGTTCAATTCCGAGCCTTCGACAACGGGCATCCATTCGTCCAAAAGCTCGACCATAAGCCGTGCCATGCGGGTTTTTGCTTGTCCGCGCAGCCCGAGCAGAATCATGTTGTGCTTGGAAAGAATTGCCCGCTCCACGTCGGGGATAACGGTATCGTCGTAGCCGAGAATGCCCGAAAATACGGGTTCTTTTTTCTTGAGACGTTGGATAAGATTCTGCCGAAGTTCTTCTTTGATGGAGCGCGAAACATAGCCAGAACGCTTGAGTTCGCCGAGGATGCGGATGCTGGGAGCTGTGGTCGTTGGTGTATTGCTCATGAACAAGTATCTTTGGTAAAAGTGTGGAAGTATCGTCGAATTAGACGCGGAATCACAAGGAAAATTGCGTATTTTGCCGCTCATCCTCAAGAGAATTTTTAGGAGTTCTCCGCTTTTTTCATTCGTACACAAAATCTTGATGCGCCTTGTTTGTAAAAACTATTTGCATAAGGTTTCTTATCAGCTCGAACAGCTATGAAGAACGATATAATGCCTTCGGTAACGCTTCCCGCAACGAACATTACGAGAGAATCTCTCGCCGAACATCACAAGGAAACAAGCCTTGATGCGCGTGTTGCTGCGGACTCTCCCGCGTGGTGGGAACAAATGCTGACGCGGCGCAGCGCGACAAAAAGCCTTGCCAGCTTGGCAGCAATGGCGGGCGTAAGCGGCTTCATTACTGCCTGCGACGACGACGATGAAGAGCAAGACAAAGACGTGTTGGAAATTCAAAAAACCGAGGGCTGGAACGTCGGCTCGACCGACAAAACCTTAGCTTTTCCGAATAAACAAGACAGCGACAGTATGCGCAGTGCAAACTGGCGCGAAATGGCAAAACCCACCGCGCTCATGCAAGCCTGGCAGCCCACCGACGAAGCGTGGAAGCCGTATTTTGTGCCGACGCTGATTCAATCGCTCTCGCAACCGAGTTTGCAGACCGCACTTGTGCCAGTCTGCTCGCCTGCTATGCGCGAGGCGTATTCACGCGGCTTGGGAATGCGGGAATTGCTGAAAAACAGCACCAATCCAAAGGAAACGCTTGTGCTGGCGGATTTGCCCGGACCAGAAGCCGTCGCCTTTGCCGCCGCCGTCGCCGACGTTGCTACGCCTGTTCTCAGCTTTGACAACTGGCCCCATCCGCTTGGCGTGGTGCAATCGCATCTTACCTTGGCGGCGTTGGTCTATTTTGCCAATGAAGTACGAGAAAAAGCGGCAAAACGTCCCAAAGGCGCACCAGCACTCGTTGTTCTGGACGGAAATCGTTTAGCAAATTACGTGGATGCTGATAATCAGTTCGATAATCGCTACATGGCGAAAGTGCCAACAGCAGAAAATTTGTCTGCACTCGGCATAAAATCTCTGCTCTACGCCACACCAAATGAATCCCAAAAAGCCGAAGCCGACGACCTCAACGACGATTTTGCGACCTTTCAAGAAAAGAATATCGCCATCAATCTTTTGCCCGTTTCGCGCTTTCAAGTTGCACCGCCAACTACTGCACAAAACACCGCACAAGCCGCATCAAATATGGCTTCCACGACAGGCACAGCCAGTGTTTCGATGGCAACGGCAAAAGCAACACCGATGAATGTGCAGCAGAATCTACAAGCGCAAAACCAGAATCCACAACAAAACCCGCAACAAGCGCAAATGCAGCAGCAATACGCGAATACAAGCGGCAGTTACGTCAGCTACGCGCCTGTGTACTACTACGGCGGCAGCCCGTTTCACGGCCCTTGGTTTTTTTACCATTATCCCGTGTACAGCTACTACCGCCCAATGCCGATGGTTTCTCGGCTTCCGTCCACGATGTACTCACGCCCCAGCTATTCGGCAGTGCGCCGTCCGACGATGTTTTCTGCATCGCGCGTGGGAGCAAGTGCAGCGCGGGGCATTGGAAAGCAGCGTCCGTCGGGTTTTGGGCGCGTTACCGTGCGCACAAACTCTAGCACGGGGCGCGTGAGCGGTGTGCGAGCGGGGCGCTCTGGCTCGTTTAGCGGCTCGCGCTCTGGCTCGTTTGGGCGGAGTAGCTTTGGTGGGCGTTCTTCGTAGGTTTTTGAACTGTTCAGGTTATGATTTTGGGACGCAGATGAAGCCCAGATTTTATTGATGAAGATGATGAAAGACCAGGAAACATCAAGAGTATTAAGCATATTTACTCTTCATCATTTTTATCAATTCAATCATCTTCAATCTGCGTCCCATGTTCATTGCAGTTATTTTCCCGTTTTTAGACATCTCAAATCTCTCCAATATCATGCAGATTTCTTCACAAACCTCTCCCAAACAAAGAACTTTCGTCCAGAAATGCGCTCGTTTTGCGTTGTCGCTTTTGGGCTGGAAGACGCTTGGAACGCCGCCTGAGGTGCCGCGCTTCGTGATTATCGCCGCGCCACACACTTCAAACTGGGATTTTCTTTACACAGTATTACTTGCTGCCGATTTGGGAATGCGTGTAAAATGGGTCGGCAAAAAACAAATTTTCCGCTTTCCCTTTGGTGGACTCATGCGGGCTTTGGGCGGAATTGGCGTGGACAGAAGCCGCCGGAATAACTACGTGGAAAGCACGGTCGAACTGCTCTTGAACTCGGAACGCCTCGGCTTAATTATCCCCGCCGAAGGCACACGCAGCAAAGCAGACCGATGGAAAACAGGTTTTTACTACGTCGCGCTTGGCGCACAAGTACCGATTGTATGCGCGTTTGTGAACTACAAAAAGAAAGAAGGCGGCGTGGGAATGAGCTTTATTCCCACAGGAAACATCAGCGACGATGTGCAGAAACTCCGCGATTTTTATGCCGATAAAACCGCAAAATATCCTGAGCAAACCAGCATTGTTGATTTTGGTACAGAGCAGACGACAACTACCGAAAAGTCTTGATTGTATAGGCTGTTCACGCTGCCCGATTCGCCCCCTTGATAAAGGAGGGCTGTTGCATCTAAAAAAAGCGTATATTGCGTCAAAAAAGGCTTAAAATTTATGGAACGCGTATCCTTGATAGAACTTTTGGAGAAGAATCT
>RDXM01000146.1 GCA_004292595.1 Candidatus Kapaibacterium sp.
TGCTGTACGCCTGTGGAGAGATGTCCGTTGGGACACTCTGTGAAGCAGGAAGGTAACATCAGCCTGCGTGAGTAGGTTTGTATAAGTTTATCGGAACGGAAAAACTCCAGAGGTTGCCGTGCAAACGGAAACCTCCTCTCTGAAGCACGACAGCCGTTTGTACACAATTTTGTGCGCAAACGGCTGTCGTGTTATTGGGCTGTATTCAACGGAACAAGGGGCGTAGGAAGAGTATTTTTGACGTTATTTTTTCTTTGAGAAGCGACTATAATTTTTTTCGCCATAGCTTTTTCCACCAGAACCGCGCTCGCCATAGCTTTTTTCGCCATAGCTTTTTCCGCCAGAACCGCGCTCGCCATAGCTTTTTCCAACGTAATTTTTTTCACCATAATTTTTTTCACCATAACTTTTTTCACCGTAGCTTTTTTCACCGTAACTTTTCTTTGTAAAGCGAGTATTTGAGCCGTTTTGAGATGATGACGAATGCCCATTTCCTTCCGAAGACGACGAGGAGGAAACAACGCTAAATCCCTTGGCTGTTCCGCGAACTCCGTCTTGTCGGTGGCGTTTCGAGGTAGCTTTGTGGTAGCCGTTTTGGTGTCCGTCGCGGTGCGAGCGCGATTGCGAGGAGCTTTCATTTTCGCTGGAGGATTCTGCGGAATCGCTTCTTGTGCTTCTGGCACCAGTTCTGCCGCCCGTTCTATTGCCGCCATCGCGGTAGCGGTCTTTCAAGAAGCGGCGGCGGTCGTCATCTTCTGCTTCGATTGCCTTTTTTTCTTGCTCAATTTCCTTCAACTCAGTTTCATCTGGTGCGGTAAAGACGTAGCCCGGATAGGACTTCATCGTGAGGCGTTTGCCGATGTGGCGCTCGAATTTGCGCAAGTACGGCTCTTCGTCGCGGGCGATAAAGGTGAGCGCGTCGCCGATAGCATCGGCGCGTCCAGTGCGCCCGATGCGGTGAATGTAATCCTCCGCGTCTGGCGGCGTATCAAAATTTATCACGTGAGAAATGCCATCAATATCAATGCCGCGTGCTGCCACGTCCGTCGCAACGAGAATTTTGTATGTTCCTTGCTTAAAGCCCGCTAGAGCGCGTTGTCGCTGGTTTTGCGAGCGATTGGAGTGAATTGCCACCGACGCAAATCCTTTGCGTTCTAAGCGGCGTACAATGCGGTCTGCGCCGTGTTTTGTGCGAGAGAAGACAATAACACTCTCCATTGTCTCTGCTTTAAGCACGTGCAAGAGCAAATCCATTTTCTGCGATTGCGGAATGCGATAAAAATGCTGCGTTACGCTTGCCGCAGGATTGCGTCGCTCGCCGACGGTAACGAGTTTCGGCGAATCCTGTATATGCCGCGTCAATGCTTGAATCTTCGGCGACATTGTTGCCGAAAAAAGCAAGGTTTGGCGCATTGGCGGCGTATGGGCAATAATTTTTTTTACGTCGTTAATAAAGCCCATATCCAGCATTCTATCGGCTTCGTCCAGCACAAGAATTTCGAGTTGGGAAAAATCGACTGCTTTGCGCTGCATGAGGTCGAGCAAGCGTCCGGGCGTGGCAATTAGAATATCGGTGCTGTACTTGAGCTGCTTGATTTGCGTTTCAATATTCATTCCACCATAAATGCAATACGAGCGAATACGCATGAATTTGGCAAGTGCGACGGCAGTTTCTTCGATTTGCTGGGCTAATTCTCGCGTTGGCGAAAGAATAAGCGCACGAACAGGACGAAAGCGAGGATTTTCGAGCTTTCCAGGCTGTTGCAATTCTGGCGCGGCGGTGGCAAGGTTCTGTAAGAGAGGAATCATAAAGGCAGCCGTTTTTCCGGTGCCCGTTTGTGCGCAGCCAATAAGGTCGGAGCCTTCGAGAATAAGCGGTATTGCGGCTTGTTGAATCGGTGTGGCGGTGGTGTATTCTGCTGCGGAAATTCCCTGAAGGAGGCGGTCGTGAAGACCAAATGTGTCAAAAGTCATTCAAACAATAAAAAAGTAAAGATGTAGTGAAATACGAATGTAGTGAAATACATGAATATCTAAATTCAACTCCAAAAATAACAATAATTTATAGAACAACAGCAGGAATAATAGCAGAGAGAAAGAAGAAAATTTGGTGGGTTTGGGAACACCAGAAAAGGCAATAAAACAAACACCCTCAACGCCTGATAAAAACGTGCTTATAGAAAGCAATAGCGTTGATTTTTCCATGAGCAAAAACTATATTTTTAGCGAAATTTCGCTCAGTGAAAAAATTAGCTGATTTTTCATACGATTTTCATTGTGTATTCATTTTTACTACCGTAACTTTGTAAGTATAATTTACAACCGTTTCACGACCCTAGAGGTTGCTGTGATTACATCTTCCAATTCTCGCTCTTTTACAACAACATTTTTTGCAAACGCTTTTCTCGTGCTTGCGTTCGGTGTTACGACGGCTTTTGCACAGACCGCAACAACGAACGCTCCGAGTACATCGGAAACAGCAGAATCGTTTGTCAGTGCAGCAGAACTTCTTCAAAATGAAGTCGCTTTTACTCCCGCCCGCGTTGATATGGCGGCAATTAAAAAAAGCGTTCAATATCCAGAAGTTGCTCTGAAAACACGCGAAACAGGTCGTTTTGATATTATCGTGTACGTCAATAACAATGGCGAAGTAAACACGGTGAACTTTGTTTCAGAACGCCCCGAAAGCACCAGCATGAACGCAATGATTGCGGCAGCCTGCGATGCAGTAAAAAAGGCTCGCTTTACGCCCGCAATGCTGAACAACAAAGCCATTAGCAGCACCGTTCGCATCCCGTTTAGTTTTGTAATGTAATTGTATGAGCGAGTTTTCGTCGCATTAGACGGAGTGTGGAATACTCACAGAAAGACACTTGTAAACTCACGATTTGGTAAAAAATGTTAGAACCTCATCCTACGCGAACCACCCCTGTAAAAGGATTGTGCGGCGCGGTGAGTGAGGCAGAAATGCTAAAAAATATAATAATAATTACCACTCAAAAAAATCGCGCTATGTCTCAAAATATTCAATCCATTATCGGTGTAGAAACCGATGCACTCGTTTCCGTAATATTGCTTCCCGCAGCACTTGTCAGTATGGTAGTCTATGCTCTCTATGTTGCAGGTTCGACCATGAAGCTCATTTCTCGTTGGCCGATTGATGGCGACGACGGAATGCACTGGAACTAATCAAGCTCTGATTCGCGTTAGCGTATCATTTCAAAAGTAATCGGAAAAGTTTATGACCATGTTATGACGATTGCTATTATTCATTTAATAGCAAACCTCCTGAACACACAAACTCTCCTTGCAGCATTTTTAGGGGTCTGCGAGGAGTTTTTTTTTGCAAATTTTTGTTGCTGGTCATGCTACATTGCTTAAATTTGCCAGTATAAATAACCTTGCTCGTTCCTACACAAACCCGCGATTGCACACGACACGCCCCCCAAGCCCTCTCTTCACTTCACATATTTTTGTATTTTTGCTATGGAAATCAACAAAACCGACAGCGCAAGCGTCGTTCTGAAACTCTATGAACTGCGCCGTGATGCGGAAATGCGCGATGCCCGCGAGTGGTATCTGACGCACTTCCAACCACAAAGTGCTCAAGAAATCGTGAACTTGCTACTCGAAAGTTTCGAGGGTAGCCGTCAATACCGCATGGTTACAAGCTATTGGGACATGGCAGCTTCGCTCGTCCTCAATGGTGCGATTGACCGCGATGTATTTCTTGGTGCGAATACAGAGCATATCGCGGTATATGCTCGCTTGCATCCGTATTTAGCGGAGGTACAGAAGGTGTACCGAGAAACGTATTTGAAACACCTACAAACACTCGTTTTGAGCTTGCCCGACGCAGAAAAGCTCGTTGCAGGGCGCATTGCGCTCCTTGATTCGTGGAATAAAGGAGTGCGAAAGTCTGGAAACGTGGGCTTTCGATAAAAATGTGGGCTTTCGATAAAAAAAGCGTCTGCGCTACCAGAGCAAAAAGACTCGGTAGCGCAGACGCTTTTGTTTATGACAGAAACTATGTACTTGAACTACGCTCTCTTGGTCGTCAATTCGTCCGAAAACCACGTAAATCTCTCGCCAAATCAGGAAACAAGCGCGAGAAAATACTGGTTGTATTGGCAGCAAGGTCGCTTGGTTTTCCTGTTTCGGCGAGGCTGCCGTTGTCGAGTGCAATAATCAAATCCGAGCGGCGAATATTGGTGGTGTCGTTGGAAATATCAAGAATTGTCCAGTATTGGCAGGAATATAATCCGTCCAAAATCTTGAGCTTCATTGATTCATCTAATGTATGAAATGCTTCGTCCACAACCAGAAGTTGCGGCTTGCCGATAATAGCCCGCGCAATCATCAATCGGCACAAAAGGCTTTCAGATAAATTCACGCCCGTTGCTTGAATGCTCGTATTGAAGCCGTCGGGCAGAGCAATAATTTCTTCGTACACCTGCGTCATTTGTGTTGCCCATGCGAGGTCGTCATTAGAAAAATCGCGCCCAAGCAAGATATTATCCCGCACCGAGCCATCGAAAATCTCTAGCTGCGTTGTTACCACGCCCACTGCCGAGCGCGTATCTTTCATGTCCATATGCCTGATTTCATGCCCGTTGAGCATGATGCTTCCGCTTTGCGCATCGTACATCCGCGACAAAAGCTGCGTAATGGTCGTTTTGCCTGCGCCCGTGCCGCCAATCACGCTTGTATGGATGCACGACGGTACTTCAAAGGAGAGATTTTTCAGAGCTTTATTGCCATCGGGATAGGCGAATTGCACATTTTGAAAGCGCAGCGACGCGGGCGAATACCGACGGTTAAACTTTTCGCCATGCGCTTCTTCAAGAGGTTTGTCGGTGATGTGCGACATTTTATCAACAGCAGTGAGAAGGTCGTAAAAAATATCAAATTGGCTAATCAATTTATCCAACGAATTTAAGACCGAAATAATCACGATTTCTGCCGCGACAAGCTGCCCAATCGACAAATCTTGCTCAATCACCAGCATCCCGCCTAAGCCCAAAATACCGACGGTGGCAATCGCACGAAAGATCGTCGAGCCGACAAGCTGCCGTGCCAAGACGCGAAAATGCTTCTTCCGTGCCTCCACGTATTCTGTCGTGATAGCATCCACACGCTGCATGATGAATGCCTCGGTGCTGTACATTTTGAAACTGGCATGGCTGCGGGCAATTTCCTCAAGCCATTGCACCAGCGCGTACTTTTTCTTCGATTCTTTAATGCTTGTTTCCATGCCGCCGTAGGACAAAACGAAAATCACAATCGCCGCAAAGAAAAAGAGCGCGAAATCGAACAAAATAAAGAGCGGATGATAGACCGCAAGCAGCACTAAACCAACTAACGCCACGAGCGCAGCACTCAAGCCATCAAGCAGCAATTTCGAGAGTGATTTTTGAATATTCAACACATCAAAAAAGCGATTGACAAGCTCTGGCGCGTATTCGCCCGCAAGAGCATCCATGCGGATTTTGGGTAATCGCGTCGCAACGTCCAGCGCGGCTCGTACAAACAAACGCCGTTGGAGAAGGTCAATCAAATATGCTTCCATGACGGTAAAAACGCCCAGAAGTATCATTCCCACACCAACCGCCACGCATAAAACAATCAGCTGTGGCGTAACCACGCCAAGTTGCACCGTGTTCACAATCGCTTGCGAGGAAAGCGGCACAACTAACCCCAACAAACCCGCAATCACCGAATACGTTACCAGCACCCAGATGTCGCGCCGTTCTTGCGTCAGCAAGCCAACGAGTTTACCTAAAAGTTCACGTGTGGAGGGTTGATGATGATGGTGGGCGTGAGCGTCATGGTGAGCGTGAGCGTGGTCGTGGTCATGGCTTCCGTGCGCGTGATTGTGATTGTGCGCTGCCTGACCGTTTGTGTGTGCATTTCCAACCATAGATTTTCAAGAACAAAATTTGAGAACAAGAGTGGAATAGTGGTGAAATGGAAAGGATTTACGCCACATCCAAGAGCGAGTAATCCCTGCTGTTCTGACGCATAAACTCCGTGCGTATTGTAGCATTTTCGGGCTTCTGAAGCTGTGCATCGTCGGCAATAAGCGCAAATGCGTCATTGCGGGCAGTGCTAATAACATCGCCATCGCTCATTAAATCGGCAAAGGCAAACTCTGGAACGCCTGATTGCCGCGTTCCCATAAAATCGCCCGGACCGCGCAAGCCCAAATCTACCTCCGCAATCTTGAAACCGTCGGTTGTTTCTTGCATGGTTTTGAGACGAATAATGCAGGCTTTCCGCTCGTTTCCTTCGTTTTTTCCTTGCAGTTCGCGCTTGTTCAAATGAAACTTAAAATGGTCTTTTGTGGCAAGCAAACAGTAGGATTGCTCCGCGCCACGCCCCACGCGCCCACGTAGCTGGTGGAGTTGTGCCAAACCGAAGCGTTCCGCATTCTCAATGAGCATCACGCTGGCATTTGGCACATCAATTCCCACTTCCACAACCGTTGTTGCAACAAGAATATGGAATTCGCGGTTTTTGAAGGCTTTCATGGCATCTTCTTTTTCGTACCAAAACATTTGCCCGTGCAGCAAACCGAGCTTCACATCAGGAAACACCTCTTTTTGGAGATACTCAAAATGCTCAACGGCAGATTTCGCCTCAACTTTCTCCGATTTTTCCACAAGCGGATAGACGACATACGCCTGCCGCCCTTTCTGCACCTGCTCTTTGATGAAATCCCACACGAGCGGCATTTTACTTTCAAAGACCACTTTTGTTTTAATTGGCTTGCGGTTTTTGGGCAATTCGTCAATCACCGAAACATCAAGGTCGCCGTACAAGGTCATGGACAAGGTGCGTGGAATGGGCGTTGCGGACATGACGAGGACGTGTGGAGCGAGGTTTTTTGCTAGTGGAATCTGCACTTTTGGCAAATGTTCGTCCTTCAGTGGCTTGAGACTTCCTGTCTGTGAATCTTGTGCCAAGCTCTCTGGCTGGGATTCCGCTCTTAGTGGCACAGACATTCTTGTCTGTGAATGTTGCATTGTATTATTTTGCACAAAAGACCAATAAAATGGGTACTTCTCACCCCTTTGAACCAAATTCGCCTCAGATGGATTTGCTTGAATGTATTGAAATTTTTCCTCAAACTCGTCTTGATTGCGTATAATTCGGTCAAAAGATTCATCTTGCCAAACGTGATTTTGAGGCACTTGACGGTACTTGTTCACCTTATTTGCACTCGCACCCTTTATTCCCTTGAGAACATCGCTGAGAGTATATTTTTCATCGAAAACACGCAAAATTATATGGACATGGTCTGGCATGACACAGCAAGAGAACAACTCATAAAACACGCCATTACCTTCGAGAATGTGCTGAAAAACAATCTGTTGCTCATCTGCACTCAGCACTGAAATTGCGCGGAACGTAAGGAAATAATAGGCACCCTGCATTCTCCAATGGGGTAAATTTCTTCGCTTCTGCTCAAAAGCCTGTTGTTCTACTGGATTCACAGACAAGAATGTCTGTGCCACTGTGGACTCTGTTCCTGTTGATTCTGCTGGATTCACAGACAAGAATGTCTGTGCCACTGCTTGTTCTGTGGGTGATTGGTTTGGTGCGGAAATACATTCATTCTCCTGAAACGACGCACTCGCCTTATTCTTCAACTCCGCTCGCTGCAACACCCCGAAACGGTGCTGCTCGTCAATCACCACAAACGCCAGACGCTTGTATTCTGCGGCACTTTGGAAGAGCGCGTGTGTCCCAACAACGATGTGCGCCTCGCCAGAGCTTATTTTCTCGCCAATTTCCGTGCGTTGCCGTTTTTTCTGTCCGCCAATAAGTTGCACGACGTTTATTGGTGCAAGGTTTTGTGCGGTGCGGTGGTCGTTGAGTTTTGCGCAATAATCTGTAATCGTGTTGTAGTGCTGCTCGGCGAGGATTTCTGTTGGAGCCATGAGCGCACACTGATAGCCGCTATCAATCGCAGCGAGCATTGCCAAGAGCGCGACGACGGTTTTTCCAGAGCCAACATCGCCCTGCAAGAGCCTATTCATCGGCTCTTTGGTGCGCATATCGCCCATAATTTCTCGCAAGACGCGCTTTTGTGCTTTGGTCAGTTCAAAGGGTAATTGTTCCAGCATTGTACGCGCCAGAGGGCTTTTTTCCTGCACAGGCGGCGCAGCATCAAGCGTTTTCGTGCCTTTATGCCGCATAGCAAGGACAAGCCCAAAAAAGAACAACTCCTCATACTTCATACGTTCACGCGCTTTTTCAAGCTCGTGGTGCGAATCGGGGAAATGTAGCTGCCGCACGGCGTGCTGAATGTCAGGAAAATCATATTTCTGTAAAATGCTTGCGGACAAGGTTTCATGCAGGTTGGGAAGCTCTTGCTCAATCACCGACTGCACCACGTTGCGCAGCACACGCATACTGATACCCGCTTCTCGCATTTTCTGCGTGAGACGGTATTTTGGGAGAATGCGCCCTTCGCCGTAGAGTTCGGCATCGTCGGGGTCAATTTTATCAATTTCAGGATGCGCAAATTGAATTTTTCCATATGAAAAATCTGCCAAGCCGCTTACTGCCAAGAGTTGGTTGGGTTCGTAGATGCGCTTAAAATACTCTGCTTGATTCCAAAACACGATTTCCGCTTTCACGCCCGAATTATCATCCAATTCCACCACAACCATTGTGCGATTTTTTCCAAAGGTGCGCTCCCGCACTGCGCGAACATATGCAACCACCGTGATTTCTGATTGCAATTTCATGTTGTGGTCAGAAAATGCGTCCGTCTGTTGCGCCTGCACAAGTGCGTTGCGCAGTTCCCGCAGCGATGGGACGCTTGCGCGGTCAATGTAGGAGCGCGGATAGAATTTCAGCACATCTGCCGCCGTCACAATGCCCGCTAGTGCTAATGCTTCGGCACGACGCGGACCAATGCCGCGCAGATACTGGATTGGTGAGATAGAGATATTCTGCGGAGAGTTTTTTGCGGCGGAGGGATTGCTGGGTGCGCTACCCGAAGAATGATGAGCAGTGGAGGCGGGCTGCTGTGGAGCTGACGTATCATGCAATGAAGCTGCAGGCGGCTCTAGGGCTTGCTTTTGAGCTTCTGACGGAAGAGAAAAAGTGTTCATAACATTGCACGGTACGGAGATGAAAACGGTGTTCTCTTATTTCTCAAAGATACTCAAAGATACTCAAACACATCTTTTGCAGATAAGGTCAAATCGGGCAAAGCGGGCGCAGCCGAGCAGAGAGCGTTGTTGCGAACAAGAGTAGAATCTTGCGGAGAACGATAGACCCGCACCCGCTTGGAATCCAGATAAATACACCACACACACTGTACCCCATTGGCAAAATACTCTGCGATTTTTTGCCGAAGTTTCCCGCGCCGGTCTTCGTCGTGAACGATTTCCACCACAAAGGCTGGAACGGGGAATTTTCCTGCCTTGAGCGAGTCATGTTGCGGTTCGGTGAGATAGGCGATGTCGGCAATGCGCACACTTTCTCCGCTTGCTGTCTTGAGAAGGCAGCGTTGTTCTGCGTAGAGCCAGCCTTCTTCAAAATATATTGTTCGGGTAAAAGTACGAATAAGTATATTGATAACGCTGCGGTCTTTAGAGGCGAGACTTGTTTCGTTCAGTTCAATTTTACCATTTCGCCATTCACATTTCCAGCCTTCACTGCGTGGCGGTGTTGCAAGAACATCTTCCTTACTACTCCGCGTTCCGTCGAGCTTCGGGCGCGATATGGCGGAAGAACCTGCCGCATTGGTTTTGTGCGAAGCATGGTGCGTTTTTACGCCCTTTTGTGTGGATATATCTTTCTGTACTGTTGATTCCATAGAGACGTTGGATATTGCCGACATATGTTAAAATGGAGAGAAATTGGCAAAATACGATGAACATTCGTGCGCGGATATTAGCTCGCCTGAACATCAAGCAGATAAGCGCGGAAGCGAAGCACAATACTACGGAATCCTTGAAAAATTACAAAGAGAAAGATTGCTATTCCTGCGATTCAGAATCTTCCTCTGCGGGCGTTCATTATGTTCAATCCATGATATTCTTCTAGCAAAACCGTTTGTCACAACGTTTCGTTAGTTCGCAAATTGTGCTTTCAAAACACTCCACGATGCCGATTGCGACTGCGGGAGTGCTTGGTCGGTCCATCGGCGAATTGCCCAAAAGCCATTGGCAAACGAAACAATGCTGATGCGCATTCTTCCCGCAAACTCTGTGCCAATGCCGCTTTGCGGTGCATTCGGACGCAGAACATAATCCGCCACAAACACCACCGAATCTGGCGACATCAGCTCAAAACGGTCGTTGCTAAGAAGAATTGTTGGCGCGGCTGCCGCAGGGATTTTTGCTGTAAAGGCGGTAAAACTTTGCCGCTCCTTCACCACATTCCACCCAATAAATACCGATGCAAAGCGGGCTGCCGCTTCTGCCGACGGCTCAAAACTAAAGCGTTGCTGCGCAGTGCCAGAATCGCCCGCAACAAAAGATTGAATATAGTTTTCGATATTTTTTTCTCGAATTGCAGCTTGTATGTTGCTTATCACTACTTGCGATGACGTTGGGGGCTGAAATGAGGAACGCCGCGTGTCGGGCGGCTCTGGTGTGCGCGTGGTGAAGAAAGTGCAGGAAGAACACGCACCAACGAGGAGACAGCACACAAGCAAGTGCATAGAAAGAGGAATTGTAGAGAAAAAAAGAGAAATATATTAAAAAAGGTTTGTCGCCTCAGATGTAGTCCACCTCAAAGGTGGACTACATCTCGTTTTTACCCACTTTATAGTATACATGACCACAGAGGCTTGTTGATTCTTACTCCGACGGCGTATCTACGCGGATTTCCACCATACGGGAATACATTCGCCCTTCTGGTGTGGATTCGGCATAAATACTGCTTTTGCCCCCTTGTGCTTTTGGAATTGCACTCGGAATATGCTGCCCTGCCATAATACTATTGCTCAAGGCGCGGCTAGAGGCGCGAGCGCGTTCTAAGGCGAGGCGCAGGTTTTCTTCGGGATTGCCGTAGGTATCCAGAGCTTTGTCGTTGTAGCCAGTTGCCGTCACGCTGCCGCGTGAATAAAAGGGCTGCGCTGCAATCAAACCAAAGATGCGGTCTTGCTCGGCGGGCAGTGCAGCACTCGCATTATCGGCATTCAAAATGCGATATACGTCCACCGTGCGAACACGCTCACCGCGACGCTTGCGCTCGGCAATGGTTATCTGCTCAATAGGAAAAGAGATTGTCGCGGTTGCGCCTTCGCTGGACTCTTCGGTGAAATCAAAATTGCAGCGCACAACATCTTCAGTGCGAGGAATTGAACTTTGCTCACGGGCTGGACTCCACACCAGTTCTTCGGGTGGCACTCCCAGACCCGACGACCGACGAATGAGGCGTTTTGATTGCTCTAGCGTCAGCATCCATTGTTTTATTGGGCGTTTTGTGTCGGCGCGGAGATTGAACAGAATCGTCGGCGGCGTTGCTTCGCGCAGAGTATCAGCAAATACAAGGGGTTTCATAATTTCCCAGTTGTCGGAATACCATTCCACACGGCGATTTTCCTCGCTTGCAAGCGTTTCTCCGCCTTGCTTGGGAAAAACGCTTGGCTTGTCAGGTTTGATGCGGGCTTCGACACTCACGCGCTCTGCTGGAATCCGCCAAACATCGCGCAGATACATCATCACGCCTTCGGCACGGCGCGTGGCAAGCTCAAGCCCTTGTTCTTGCTCATCATTGCCAAGGGTACCAACAAGACGCAGTGTTGCTTGCGGATGAGCTTTCATGCGCTTTCCAAGGATATTCAGCGCGTGATAATACATTTCTATCGTTCCCAAGCGAGCAAGTTTTTCTTCCGTAAAGCCTGATGTTTGCTGGGCTTGAAGGCGCAAATAGCGTGCGGGCATGGCATCGGCAGCCTTATCAAAAAAAATGTATGGCAAGAGCGGGTGCATTTGGCGCGAGGTAACTTCTTCCACCGTCAGACGCAGCAACGGCGATTCTACGCCATTTGTATCAATCGCAATCGGTGAAATATTGATGGCAAGTTGCTTGGTTTGTGCCGTGCGCACCAGTGCTGGAGGCATGAAAATACGCGGTGCTTCGGGCGAATAGCGCACACTCGCTCCAAAGCGCACAAAACTCGCATTCCAAAAATTCCCTTGTGTTTGGCTGCCGACACCGTTTTCATCTACCCAACCTGTCAGCATGGGCGTAAGATTTTGTGCGTACCAGACTTCTGGTGCAAAGAACAATGTTTCTTGCGGGTTCAGAGGAATTGCGTAGGAAATACCGAAGATTGCGCCGAGTTGAGGTAAAAACAGATTTTGTAAGACAGAATCCCGAAACTCTGTACGCGAGCGTCCATCGGCACTGGTGAGGCTATCCTGCTCGAAAAAGCGCACTTCGCCTGAGGCATCAATAATGCTCCGGGTGAGAGTGCTTGTCCCAAAACCCACACCAATCCTTGCTCCGAGATATACCGAGAGACCAAAAAACGGATGCCACGCAAGAAGCGGTTCGGCAGAAATGCTCTGCACGAGGGCTTGCAAGCGATTCTCAGAAAAGCCCGTAATATCTACGCCAGAAGGACGTTGCAAAACGGAAGTTTGCCCAAGAAACGTGGTGTGAAGCTGCGAGTAGCTGAGGCGAGCCGCCAGTGAGAATGTATGCGAAAGCGGCTTTTCAAAAAATCCGCTTACCGTCGCGCCCGCACCAATGCTCCCCGTGTATGCACTGTCGTAGAAGGGATTCGGAAGCATACCTGGAAGCGCATCAAAGCTGGCATAGTGATAATTGAGTCCATAGCTGCCAAAGAGACCAATGCGCCATGCTGTTGGCTCGCGGAGCGGCGATTGTGCGTACAGATGTGTGTGCAGAAAAGTGAAGGAAGCCAGAAACAGAAGGAGAAAAGCAGCGTTTTGGCTTCGATAGCGCAAAAAATGTCCTTTGCGGCACTTTGCGTGGAGTGGCGCAGACAGGAGTGTCCGCGCTACCCTTGCATGAGTTTTTGTCGTTGGCTGAAAAATATGCGATTGGCGTTCACTCATCGTTGAAGGGAGAGAAGCAAGGAGTGGGTATGATGTGGCGTTTGAACAACCAGAACATACGCACCTTCGGGGACATCTGCAAGAGAAAAGCGGCGTTCATGCGTTCCAACGGCAAATTTCTCCCCTGTTATCAGGCGTTTGTGGATTCTACCAAATGTATCCTGCAACCAAGCATTCACGCTGGTTTCAGTATTGACACTGCTTGTGCCGCCGTCTAAGGTCAAGCGCAGCGTACACTCATCCTGTGTTGGGTTGGGATAGCTCCAAAGGCTGATATTTACGTCTGCTGAAGCATTTTGCTCTTGTGTGGTTTGCTCTTGCGTGGTTTGCTCGGTGATATCTTTTGCCGCCAGTTCGTTTCCGAGCGTTGCGGAGGTAGAAAAGAAGCCAGGTGGCACGTTGGAGATACGGAAGGAAGCATTTGTTTCCAATTCAAACTGTATTCCGTTAATGCGCTTGCCGCTTGGTGTGAGGCAGAATGCGCTTTCAAGGGCGATAACGCTTGTGGCTGTGCTAGGATGCAGCGTCCCCAGCATTCGGAGTGTGCCAATGGTGCTTGGTTGCTGGATTTGTGTGCTGGGTGATTGCCAAGAACATTGTACGCGGCGAATAAAAGCACTGGTGCTGTTTACCTGCGCAACAATACCCGCTTGCGCAGAAGGCATCGGTGCGAGAACGCGGCTATCCATGCGCACGGTGAAGGTAAGCGTTGTTGCACCGACCTCGCGCAAGGAACGCAACAGGTTTGTTGCGGTAAAGCGCATATCGAAAGAGCGGTTGTGGTTTGCTTGATACGAACCCGTTGAAAGGCGCATCCGTGCTGGGCTTTGAAGAAAACTGAGTGTGTCCGAAAAAATCACGCAATTCTGCTCGTTTTGAAGCTGCACCGCATAGACACCGCTTTGCAAGGGCGAAAACTCATACCCAAATTCTTGTCCAGTAAACGAGCCGTTGCGATTCAAGCGAACCCAGTAATACTGCTGGCTTGGGGCAATGCGATTGGTGATGCTGAGATAATTTCCGATTTGGCGAATTTCTGGCTTTGCTGGCGGCGGAAACATCTGCACGTCAATTACATTCGATTCGCTCATACAGCCATTGGCAAAAGCGCGTACTTGGTAGCGTCCGGGCGTATTGAATACATAGCGCTCCGAAACAGTTCCCGTCGTAACAACACCATTGATAAGCCATTCGTAGCGGTCGAAGTCGGGCGAGGCTTGCAACAGGATGTAATCGCGTCCGTCGGGAAAATTGCAAAAACGATTTGTGCGCTCGCCCCGACTATTGCTTGCGTTCAGCACCAGCGCGACAGCACTTGTGGATATGACCGTTGCGACGGATTCGCCCATGCAGCCATTATTATCCACCACCACAAGACGGTAATCGCCTTCGGGAGCAAGCGCGGTGCTGCTTGTGCTAATCGTCCGCCCTGTGGCAAGATTTGTCCACAAATAGGCAGCAAAGCGGTCGGAGGATGCCGATAACCGTGCGCCCTCGCCAGAGCAATATGCCCGCAAGCCGCGTATTTCCAAGCGCGGACCAACGCTGAGAACGGTTGCAATCGTGGTTTCGGCAGGGACAACGCCGCAGAGTGAGGGAATATCGCTCACAACGCGCAAGCGGTACAGCTCGGTCTGGCTAATTGGCTCGGCGAATTGAAAAGTAAAAACGCTATCAAACGCATCCACCGCAAAGCTCGTACTGACGAGTCCAAAGCGTTGAGCCGCAATGAGCGTAATAGGACGAGCAACACCACGCGCACTTTCTAGCTGAAAGGCACGCGGAACAACGCTGCTCACGCGCACGAGGTCGGAAAATTTGACGGTGATAGTATTGGTCAAGCACACACGCGGCGGGACGGACACAGAGCTGATGCTTACTTCTGGCTGGACAATGACCTCTGGCGAACTAGAAAAACCAAAATCTAGCGAAAAACCCGTGCGATGATTTGCGGGATTCATCACCAGCAGCAAGTATTCTTCGCCTTGGCGGACGTTGGGAACCGTTGGGCTGAAATTTGGATGTTGCACACCGCGCTCATCTTCGACCACACCCGACGCGCCCGTCAAGCCACCACGCGGGCTACTATTGCACAAAATTGGCGCACCCAACGCGCCACATCGCGTGGAATCAGTAATGCGGAACATTGCCCAATCGTAGTTTGCATCACCATCGGTGCGTCCTGTGCTTGTGAGCGGACGCAGCATAAAACCAAGACTTCCAGTGCTATGAACGCGAATTTTGTACCAAATACCGTTACGAATCTGTGCCGTCGCCACGCTCGAGAAGCACAGTAAGGCTGGAGCGGGTTCGGCAAGAAAGGTAGAATCGGTGCGGGTTTGGGTGAATTCTGTTTGGCACAGAAGAATCGGGTCGGCGCAGCGCGAACCTTGTGCGGGCAGCATCACGCTCGCAACGGTGCTTGTTTGCGCTGGTGCGATTGCGACAAATGCACTCTGCGCCAGCACTGCCAAGCAGCACCAGAGACAAAAACGAAGACGAGAAAAAGTATGCACTGTGAAATGAAACATGAACGCAATAAAAAATGCAAAAAATAGTCTGTACGATGGTCGAAGGCAATCCTACGGAATCGCTCAAAATCTATGCCAAAGCATGGATTTATCAAGCGTTTGGTGGGAGTGTGCAAGGTGAATTTCTGTAACACGCATTCTTACGTGCTGTTTGCCTACGCAAACAGTAACAAACATAAGAAAAGCATGATACCAAGCAAATGTTTCTGTACAAATACCTTTCTGTCTCGTGTGCAAAAACGGGACATTTTCTTGTTTTCGCAGCAAAAAACGTTTCAGAATGAGAAGAGATCTGCCTAACAAAGGGGAAAGAATTACTCTGGTAAATTCAGAACTTTTTTTGTAGATTGGTGGTTCGATAAGAGAATTTATCTTGAATAAGGTTTTGAGAGTTGTCAAGCAAGGCGGTATGCTGCCTTGATTTGGCAAAAAGTCTATTTGGAATAAAGTCTAATTTTTTAGCTCACTTCGGTAATGCAGCAACAACAAACGCTTTTTTACGAATATCGCACCAAGACCGACCTTGCCGACACTCCACTCTAAGGCTTACGAATGAACACTTCTTCGGTACAGCAAGCACATAGTACACCACCGCCACCGGCTCGTGCAGAGCAGAACACCGCACTTTCTCCCGCAACAGAAGATACTGAGACAGAACCCATTCCACTGGAAAACACCAGCAAAGTACGCATAGAAGACCTCAGCGATGAGCAGCTTTTGGCGCGTCGCCGTGCCTTTGAGCAAGAAGCAGTGCCGTATATGGACGCTGTGTATCATTTTGCGTACAATCTTACGGGCAATAGCGACGATGCGAGCGACCTCCTGCAAGAAACCTTCTTGAAAGCCTTCCGTTTTTTTGATTCCTTCCAGCAAGGAACGAATTGCAAAGCATGGTTGTTTCAAATTTCAAAGAATTCCTTTATTAACCGCTATCGCAAGCAAACACGCGAGCCAGATAAAGTTCGGTACGATGAAATTGAAGAATACTACGAGACCCTTCGTCCAGTCAATGTTGATGCAAATAATCTCGAAGAACATTTATTCAACAATTTGCTGGATGATGAAGTAACTGGAGCATTGCAAAATCTGCCCGAAGCCTTCCGCACGGTCTTGATACTCAGCGATATTGAGAGCCTTACTTACGAAGAAATTGCTGAGGTGCTGAATTGTCCAATCGGTACAGTGCGCTCGCGCCTGCACAGGGCGCGAAAAATGGTCCGCGATGAGCTTCTCGACTACGCAAAATCAAAGGGTTTTTCCTCCGCAGACACGACAACAACGGCAACACCTACTCCCCAAAAAAATGCACCAAACGCAAGCAATACTTCATCACCATAGGCACATTATTAGGCGCATTACCACGCTTATTCGTTGCTTTCTCACGGCTATTATCGCTTATCGCTTGCTTCCATGCCGCTTTCTCTTTCTTTTCATCACTTTTTCACCACGCTCGCGCAACTCATTTCTGCCATGGCACACGTTCCCCCACAATTTTCCGACGACTCTCTGAGCGCATTCATGGATAATGCTTTGGACACGCAGGAGCAGTACGATACTCTTGAGCAGGTGCTTCGCTCGAATGCGGCTCTGGATGCGGAGTATCGCTCTCTGAAGGCTGTCAAGCAGCTTTTGGGCAAGCGTGCCGGAACATTGCGCGGACACGTTCCCGCCGATGCACGGCATACAACCTTGCTCAAGCTCCAACAAGAACTTACCCATCTCAGCACAATGGCACGGCTGCGCAATAGTGAACGCAATCACGAACAGCAGAGCAATACAAGAAAAAGTTCACAACCTCTGTCCTTGCTTCCTCTTTCCAAAAATGCCGCCAATGGGCAAAAAAACGGTGCGAATATTTTTCAACGTGCGCCATTTGCAGAAATGACACACGACCCGTCGTCTCTGCGGCGGCAGCAGTTCTGGGAGCAGCGTGGATTATTGCTTGCGGCAGTGCTTGTTCTGACGCTGGGGCTTACGATGATGCGCCTTATTACAGGTCTGTCGGCTTCGCACTCGTTTTTGCATTCGCCCGCCAATACCACAGAAGCAAGCAATGATGCTCGTCTTGTGCAATGCCGCTTGGTAGAAGAATCCTTGAGCAATTACGATGCGGTTGTGCATGGAAAAATTAAACTCCAATACGCAAGTTCCTCGTTTCAGCAAGTAGATAGTTTTTTCCGAGCGCAAGGCGTAGCCTGCACATTGGTCAATCCTCGCATAAAAGACACGCGCTTGCTTGGGGGCGTGGTTTCGGAAGAAAACGGCAAAAAATCTGCTCATATCGTCTTTGCCCATCGCGGAGCGTCGGATGGAAAAGAAGAACTGATGTATATGTGGGAAATTGAGGAAACGCCCGCAACCATACGCCATGCGGCAATTTCTCCGCAAGCATGGCAACTACTCCAATCTGGTGAATGGCTCTGGAACACGTCATTTTGGGACACCTCAGCAGCGCAGCAGCAAGCGCAAACACCACGTGCAACCGTCGTTTATTGGGAAGATGAAACCGTCAAGGCGCACCGTACCTTGTGTGCGGTTGTCAGTGCTATGCCGCGTTCGCAAATGCAAGCCCTTTTCCAATAAAGCGCACACCCACTCTTTTCATTTCAACAACCTCGTATTTTCTTGTTGTTCGTATCTTCTCAACATCGCATGAATACTCCATTTCCACCATTTGCGAGCATCATTATTGATTTTGATAGCACGATTGTCCAAGTAGAATCGCTCGAAGACCTTGCTGCTATTGCTCTTGCGGGCTGCGACGACCGCGAAGAGCGCGTCGGTGCCATTACCGACCTCACCAATCAAGCAATGGCGGGAACGCTGCGCTTCGACGAAGCCTTGTCGCGCAGAGTGCCACTTTTAGGGGCAAAAAAAGAACACATTGTAGAATTGGTGCGGGTTCTGGATGAGAAAATCACTCCGTCGCTCAAGCAGCATTCGGGCTTTATCCGCGCAAATGCAGAGAGAATCTATGTTGTTTCGGGCGGGTTCAAAGAATTTATCTGCCCTGTCGTCGAAAAGCTCGGTTTTAAGCGGGAAAACGTCTATGCAAATGAATTTATTTGTAATGAACAGGGAGAAATTATTGCTGCTGATGCGACAAATTTCCTTTCTCAAGAAAACGGCAAAACCAAGCTCCTGCGCCATTTGCAGCTTCCGCGACCGCGTGTCATTATTGGCGATGGCTTTAGCGATTATCAGCTCAAAGCAAGCGGCGAAGCCGAAGTATTCTACGCGCTGACAGAAAATATCTTCCGCGATACCGTTGCTGCCCGCGCCGACCGCATTCTTGCGAGCTTTGAGGATTTGCCAGAAATAGTATAATGTAGTATAATTGCTCTTTTCCCTCGCAGAGTAGATTTTATGCGCTCTACAAGCCATTACAACACCTGAACAATGCTCAAACACTTCTTTCGTATTTTTGAGACTGCTTTTTTTTAGCTATGAACAATCCAGAAAGTACATTGCACCAACGCTCACAGCAACACTCGCGGCTTGGTCGCCTTCTCATGCGTTGTTGCGCACCGTTGCTGCTGCTCAGTTTGACGGCGTGTCCGCACCATCTCGAAAAAATGATTGATAGTGCCGCGCCGCCAAAAGGCTACAAACCAACCTATTCCACATCGGAAGTGTCGTTTGGCAAACTCAAAGACCAAGCAGCAAAGAAATCTTCTGCACCACAAAGCTCACAAAGCAAGGATTCGTCAGGCTCGCAGAGGGGAAATGCGCCCACAGAGAGCGAAGAATTTAATCCCGATATTTTGACATCCTTCCCCTACACAACAGCAGCAACAGCACAAGGCGCAGCACAAAGCTCACCACAAGGAATGATGCGGGATTCAAACATTGTTCCCGGAATGGGTACAGGGATGCGCACCGGAACGCTCGCTGGCATGAATCTGGACAGCCTCGCGGCAAATCTTCCGCAAAATATGCCCACAAGCGGCATCAATCTTGATTCCTTACAACGCCGCATCGCGCTTGATTCGACGCTGCTCTCTGGCAGATTGTCCCAAGAGGAAGTAGCCCAGCGAGTGGCAGCACTGACAAAATCGCTCGGCAAAGAAACAACGACGATGCCAAGCCCTGAAAGCATTACCAAATCTAGCAGTGCAAGCAAAAATGCGAACAAAAGCGCGGATAAAAATACTGGTAAAAATACTGATAAAAATAGCGGTAAAAATACACCTTCCGACGCAGCAGAACGCGCAAAAGCAGCAACCGACGGAATGACCGAAAAGCTCACCGAACAAGGGCGCGAGCTTGCCAGTGGCGCAATGGAACAAGCATTTGCGCTGGCTGCGGTCTATCGGGCAAAGGCGGACGCATTCGCAAAAGAGCGAGCTGCGCGAGAACGTGCCGAAGCCGAAGCATACAAGCGGATTGCTGAAGAAGAAGAACGCGCCGCAAAAAAACTTGCCGCAAAGCCAGCCATTATGCCGATTATGGTGGATATTCGGAGCATTCGCACCGAGCGTTATCCGCAAGAAGTAGAATTGCAGATTTCGGTACTCGACACCGCAGGTCGCTTCATTACTGGGCTTGCGCCGCCGTATTTTCAAGGAACAGGAAATTATCGTGCGTACTGGCGAGCATTGACGGATTCCAGCTTGCACACGCCCGACCTGAACAGCGCACGAGTGCGGAGCTTTGAGGTGCAAGAAGTCCGCGAAGCCGCACAAGACACCCACGCGATTGCTTTCGTTCTCGACCACTCGCCCTCCATGGGCAGCACACGGGCATTGCGCTTGCAAGAGGCAGTTGCGCGGACGCTTGGTATTGTCAAGCGGCAAGATTTTATCAGCGTGGTGAAGTTTACCAAAGATATAAAAATTGAAGTACCGCTTACCAACGACACGCTTGCCTATCGGCGTGGTTTTCTGCTTGATGGCTTGGAAGGCTACGGCGGTGGAACTGCGCTCTACGACGGCGCAATGGCGGGCATTGAAGAACTGAAAAAAGCACCACAAGCGGCAACAAAAATTGTCGTGCTGTTCTCCGACGGCGGCGATAATTCTTCCAAAAACACACTCCGCAATGTCTATCAAGCCGCCAAGCGAGAAGGAGTGCGCATTTACAGCATTTCCTACGGTATGTTCGATGATATTGACAAAATGCGCGACCTCGCCACGTACACAGGCGGAAAGCTCTATCAACTCTACTCTGCGCGTGAATTTCCCTTTGCTTTTGGCGATGTCTATAAATCGCTCAAAAATTACTATCGTGTGCGCTACAAGCCAGTGGAAGCCGCATCACAACACGCCGTGCAGCTTCGCCTTGCTGTGCCAGAGCTTGTGAGCGTTTCGACAGCAACGGCAGAATACGACCGCTCTATTTTCACGCCGCTTGATTCTATCGGCTCTGTACAGCCTGTGAATATTGAGTTTGAGACAGGAAAAGCAACCATTCGCGCTGCTTCGATGGAGCAGGTGCGCGACTTTGCTGCCTACATCAAGCGTTTTCCGAAAATGGTCGTGGAAATTCGCGGACACACCGACGACAAAGGCTCCGACGACATCAATCAAAAACTCTCCGAAGCACGTGCTGAAGCGGTGCGCACGGTGCTGATACAGTTTGGTGTGCAGGCGACGCAGCTTCGCACCAAAGGCTTTGGCAAGTCGCAACCGCTTGTTCCGAATGATTCCGACGAAAATCGCCGTAAAAATCGCCGCACGGAGTTTGCTATTGTCGCAAAATTTTAGCGTACACATCTTCTACCAAAAGAGTTATCGCTCAAAAAACTTCTTTAGCATTTCTTCCTTTGACGATGGTTCTTGCACCAACGGCGCGGGTTCAGGGCTGCCAGCCATTGCAGAGTTTGTTTCTGGTGCGGATGGTGCAGATGCAGATGGTGTATCAAAAAAACGCCGAAGAAGTTCTTGATTCGTTGATTGATGGGTCAAGTGTTGCTGGGTCAAGTGTTGATGAATCAAGTTTTGATGCGGTTCTGCGGCATTTTTTGGTGGAGATACTTGCTGCTCGGATTGTTTTTCGAGGAAGGCAAGACGAAAACGCTTGTGCAGTGTTTCCTCCTCTAAGCGTTGCTGCTGCTGGCGTTCAGCCTCTAGCTCTGCATTGAGTCGGTCGAGAAGCAGTGCGCGGGATTCTTGCGCTGAGGCGTGATGCGTTGCGTGGTCTATTGCGCTGCGTAGTGTGTGTTCGCTCTTCTGAAGTTCGTCCCGAAGGTCTGATTGCACCTGCGTTTCCAGTACTTCTTGCTCCAATGCTTCGTGCGACAACCCGATTGCTTGGATATTCCGTACAAACTCTTCTTGCGTTCGCGCCGAAGCGAGCTGCATTTCAATAATCGTGCGCTGGGCAAGGATTTCCTCACGTTGAATGACCATGCGTCGGTGTTGCTCCTGCAATCGGCGCAACGTGGCGTTGATGTTTGCTTCGATACGCTTGTAAGAACTCATCATATCTTCTACGGCACGTTGTTCTTCCAAATATTCTGTGGCAGCGGCATCATTTCGTGCTTGAACGGCTGCTTTTGCTCGCTCGTGCAGCGCGGCAGTCTGCGCCTGATATTCTCGCAGCGTTGTAGCAATGCGCTCTTTGTCCGCCCGCGCACGGTGCAGCGTGTTGTCAAGCTGCTGCACACCCACAGTAAGTTCGCTGAGAGCCGTTTCTACGGCGTTGTGTGCAGTGCGAGTGTTATTTTTTCGCAGAGAATCCGTCTGCACACCCGAAGAAACTGGTGGCGCAGAGAGTTCTTTCCATAACTCTACAAAACGAAGAAGCATAGCAAACAAATAAAAATGGTAACTGGTCAGGTCTCAACAATGAAGAGGGGACGCAGATGAAGATGATTGAATGGATGAAGATGATAGTGATAAAAAAAATCAGAGCGTGAATGCAGA
>RDXM01000147.1:0-26968 GCA_004292595.1 Candidatus Kapaibacterium sp.
CCAAGACTATTAAAAAATTACGAAAGGTTGTGCGACTGGCTTTTTTACCGCTCGCTTCTTGCCATTCGGCACGCGCGGTCTCGGCACGCTGACGATGCTTGTCGATAGTCTCACGCACCGATTCGGTATCGCTTTTTTCCATGATTGCTTTTCGACCACGACCTGGTTTTATGGTCAAACCAGAGATTCCTTCGGCTTTATACCGACGAAGCCAGCTATTGACGCTGACATCGGTCATCCCCACGATATGACCAACATCTTTCGAGGTGCGACCGTCGGCTTTGAGCAAAATCGTGTGACAGTTTTTGCGCATCACGTGTTTGGGGCTGGTTTTGTACAGGTGTTCCAGTTCCTGGCGTTGTGATTCACTAAGAATCGGGGTGTTTACTCTTGTCATATCAACAAGATACGACATTTTGACCACAAAACGCACTTAATATAAACTAAATATTGAGACGTACTTACCCATTTTCCTATTTCTTCCTTATCAAAGAGAATAAATTCGGCAAGGTGAAAATGTCGTTTGCTGTGGGTGTTTCCATCGCTCAGTTCACGAAAAGCAGCGAAATTCTTTCCGTGATAAACTTTTAGCTCTTGAAAATAATCCAAAAAATAGCTAAATTCAAGAGTGAGTCATCATTTCACAGTTTGTTAAAAATCTTCACGATTTGTGAGTTTTGCTGCAAATAATTGTTTGAATATATTTGAATATTTCGATAGCGTCCACGATAGTTTCCACTTTTGGGTTTTGCTCTCATGCTCATTAATGCTGCTTCTATAGCACATCACGAGACGGGTTCTCATGCTTCTCTCCATGCTCCTTCCTTCAAGGTTCGTGAAAGTGCTGTTGTCGCTATTTCATCATCCGAAAAAGCAGAAAAAGTAGTAACAATGACCCTTGTAGAGGCAGCACAACGTTTTATTGCAGAGCTTTTTGCAGAAAAACTCCCTTCCTATTTTTCGTTCCACAACGTGCAGCACACAAAAGATGTTGTGCAGCAAGCAATTCGCATTGGCGAAGCGTATCGTTTGACGGAAGCAGAAATGGAAATACTGGTCGTTGCTGCATGGTTTCATGATGCGGGCTATACCGAAGTGTATGAAGGACATGAAGTTGCGAGCATGGAACTTGCCCGTGTTTTCTTGCAAGAACAGAACGCGACAAACGAACAAATTCACGGCGTTCTGGCGTGTATTAACGCAACAACGATGCCACAACAACCCAAAACGCTCATGGAAAAAATTCTCTGCGATGCTGATGTTTCCAATATCGGCTTGGATTCTTTTTTCGATATGAGCGCACGCTTGCGCCAAGAGCAGCAAACGGTGCGTGGCAAATCCTTTACCGATGCCGAATGGTTCGGCGTAAAGCACGGTTTCTGTGTTACACATCGCTTCCACACTGACTACGCCGTGCAACACTACGGACAAAAACAAGCCGAAAATGCCCGCATTTTGGAGAGCGAAGCCCAAAAAGCCTTCTCTCTCGCGTCGCTTCCTGCCGAAGTGTAAACTGTAAATCAAAGACAAAATCTGAGGGATAAAATAGGAAGCTCTGAAAGCGCATGAGTACACGCTTTCAGGGTTGCTATTTTTTTTGTATTTTAGGCTTCTTCTTTTTTCATCTTTCAACTTTTTCACACCTCAGCTTTCATTTCTCATCCTTTCTCCCGTTATGGCACTTGATTTTACCGCCGAAATAGCTCGCCGCCGCACTCTTGCGATTATTTCCCACCCTGACGCTGGCAAAACCACACTTACTGAGAAATTACTTCTCTATTCTGGCGCAATTCGTTCTGCTGGAAACGTGATGGTGGGCAAGCACAAAGCTACCGTCTCGGACTGGATGGCGATTGAGCAACAGCGCGGTATTTCGGTTTCGTCGTCCGCCGCTCGCGTGGAATACGACGGCTATTTGCTGAACATTCTCGACACGCCCGGTCACCAAGATTTTAGCGAGGACACGTACCGAACTTTGATGGCCGTGGATGCAGCAATCATGCTCTTGGACGCAGGTAAAGGTGTGGAGGAGCAAACCGTAAAGCTCTTCAAAGTCTGCCGCGACAGAGGTATTCCGATTATTACGTTCATCAATAAAATGGACCGCCCTGCGCTCAGTCCCTTTGAATTGCTGGATAACGTCGAAAAAGTGCTGAATATTACTGCCGTTCCGATGAGCTGGCCCGTTGGCGATGGTCAGGATTTTCGCGGTGTGTACGAGCGCGAGGACAAACGCTTTCACTTCTTCGAGCGTACTGTTGGCGGGATGTTCAAAGCTCCCGTTACCATTGCCGACGTTCACGATGAGCATATTCGCGCCTCGCTGGGCGAAAAAGCGCACGCGAAATTGGTGGAAGATTTGGAATTGGTCGAGGTAGTTTTGCCCCAATTTACGCAGGACGATTTCCTCCACGAGCGCATCACGCCTGTCTTTTTCGGCAGTGCGATTACCAATTTTGGCGTAGAGAATTTCCTGCAACGCCTCATTGAACTCGCCCCCCCGCCACAAGGAATGAACTCTTCGCAAGGCATTATCGCCCCTGAAAGCAGCTTCTTTTCTGGCTTCATGTACAAAATGCAAGCCAACATGAACAAATCCCACCGCGACCGCATTGCCTTTTTCCGCATTGTTTCTGGCAGATTCGAGCGCGGAATGTCGGTAAAGCATGGGCGTTCTGGCAAAGAAGTGAAGCTGAATTATCCCTTCCAAATTTTCGGACAAGACCGCGAAATCATTGATGAAGCCTTCCCTGGCGACGTGATTGGCTTGTCGAATCCAGGCGTGTTCCGCGTTGGCGACGCACTTTCGACGGGAACGGATTTTTCCATTCCGCAGTTTCCGCGTTTCGCGCCCGAAATCTACGCGAAAGTTCTCCCGAAAACGGGGTCGTTTTCCAAGAGCTTCCGCAAAGGCGTGGAGCAGCTTGGCGAAGAAGGCGTTATCCAAATCTTCACCGATGCCCACGCAAGCCCGATTCCGCTCGTGGCTGCCGTTGGCGAGTTGCAGTTGCAAGTCTTTCAATCGCGCATGGAATCTGAGTATAACGAAATTATCAACCTCGAACGCCTTCCCTTCACGCGCACGCGCTGGATTGGCAGCGACATTCTCCCGTCCTCCACAACGCTTACTTACGCCTTCGACGACCAAGGGCGGCGCGTGGTCTTGTTTCGCAGCGAGTGGGAAATGAATTATCACCAAGAGCAAACCAAAGGCTTAGTCTTGCTTGAAAAGCCGCCAGAGGAACAAATTGCTGCGTCGTAGTGTTTGTGCGTAAAATAGCCCATTTTTTGCAATTTTTTGCTTTTATGAAATCTCCCTCATTTTCCCTAAAAAACTCAGTACTGACGCGCCTTGTGGGAATTTTGTGCATTACCAGCATCAATCTCAGTCTGCTCACAGGCTGCGAAGCCTCTGGCTTTGGAGACTTTTTCGGCAGTCCTTCTATCAACGACTACGTTGAAGAGTACGCCGTCCAAGCCTTGCTCATTGTCGGCGAGCCGATTGAGGATATTCGCGTGATGCAATCGCAACGTCTCTTGGACACGTTTCGCTTGGAGCGAGCAGCCGTGCGCACGGCAGAGGTGCGCCTGATTGAAAATGGAAACGTGATTCCGTTGCAATTCGACCCCGCAACCTTTACCTTCAAAGCGGCTTCTGGGGTAAAAGTAAAAGCAAAAACAGAGTACAAATTAGAAATCAATCTCCGCAAGGAAAAAGGCGAAGCATTGACCCTGCGCGGCACAACGACTACTCCCGACCAAGTGCGTTGGCTTCGTGCGCCCAAAGACACGCTGCGCTATCCCAAAGATACAACGCTCCTGCCCTCGCCCGATTCCCTGCTCATCGCATGGACACCCGTTGCGGGCGTGACCGACTACATTTTCTCCACTTTGTGCTTGGATACGCTCGAATACGGAAAATACTTGCTCCCGCCGACAACCGAGAAAAACCGCCGTTTGGTGCGTTTTTTTGAAGCACAACTACCGCGCTACAACGAACCTGTTCGCGCTGGAATCCGCGCCGTTACAGCTTCGCCCGTCATTTGGACAGCATTTAAGTGGTTCGGTCCGCACGAACTCCGCATTTATGCGCCCGACAGGAATTGGGCAAATTGGTTTCGCCAAACAAATTTCGGTCAGAACCCGCGATTTAACTACCGTTTGGGTAGTATTGAAAATGGCGTAGGCGTGTTTGGTTCGGCATCAATGGTGCGACAGTTTACGTTTTTGATAAAGAATCAGCCGTAGAGTGAAAAACAGGAAACGAGAATACGATAATTTGCGTAACTTTTCCTGCGCTCGTGGATTCTTCTTGATGGAGCAATTCTCCACGATTGAGCCACTGCTTGACGTTTTTTGCTTTACGCTTCCACCCAACCGTTATGCGCTCTCTACCGCTTTTTCGCTTTGGCACTCTCGCAATGATGTTTATTTGCTGCTTGCTCATTCAGCGAGAAAACCTCTCCGCGCAGCCAGCCGCCTCGCGCAACGACAACACCCGTTCCTCACGCGGGAAGGATTTTTACCTGTGTTTTCCGCCAAATTTTCACGCGCAAACCAACCGCGACAGCGCAAATACACGCGATTCGCTCTATATCTACATCACGTGCGATAAAGCGGCATCGGGGACAATCACGTATCGCAATCGGTTTGGGAGAAGTTTTTCGCCCACCTTCGCCATCACCGACCCGCGCCAGTTCTTTATTTTCGGTGTTTCCTACGATGATATTGAACTCGAAGGCTTCAATTCTGGTGGTGCTCGTACCGCCAACATCCAAAACGAAACGCCCGCACCACAAACCTTTCGCATTCAATCCAATGAAGATGTAACGGTCTATGCGCTCAACCAAGCCCGCTTCACCAGCGATGCAATGCTCGTGCTGCCTGTTGCTGCGCTGGGGCGCGAATATGTGATAATGGCATACAACAGCGACGGCGGCGGCTCGCTTTTTACTGTGCGCCCCAACGACGACACGCCGTCGCAATTTGCCGTCGTTGCAACTGAGGACAACACCGAAATTACTGTCAGCCCGCGTGTGCCGACCTATCCGCCCACATCTGCATTGATAATTCCGACAACCGCCACTGTTCCTCAGCAGCGAGCGGTGCTGAATCGCGGCGAGGCATACTTGGTGCAAGCAGATACGCGCATTCTTGGTGGCATTTCCGACCTCACGGGTTCTCGCGTCCGCGCCACAAAGCCCGTGGCGGTTTTTGCGGGGCATCAGCGCACAGTCTTGCCAATTATGTTGCGTTCGGAGCTAGGCTCGCGTGATTGCTTGCTGGAGCAGCTTCCGAGCGTGGAAACATGGGGCAAAAGTATTTTCGTTGTCCCGCACCAACAACCTTCTGAACAAGCCTTCATTGGTACGGACATCTATCGCGTTTTGGCAGCATACAACGGCACGATTGTTCGCTTGAATGGTGTTGTTGTTGATACCTTGAATGCAGGAGAATTTCTTGAGCGGCAGCTGCTTTCGCCCGCGTGGATTACCGCCAGCGACCAAATTCTTGTTGCGCAGTTCAAAAAATCCGCCAATACACGCGGTTCGGGCGTTCTGGGCGGCGGCGGCACAGGCGCAGAGCTTATCGGCGACCCGTTTATGATGATTATTCCCACCGAAGAACAGTACGACAAAAGCTACCGTTTTATCAATGTTTCCAACCCCGACAATGTGCGTGGCGGAGCATTTTTTACCGAACATTTTATTACCATTGTCAGCTCGACAAGCGGCATCAGTTCCTTGCGCGTGGACGAACAGCCCGTGAATCCCGCCGCTTTTCGACCGATTGTTAATTCTGGTTTTTCCTACGCAAATTTCCGCGTGAGCGCAGGCGTACACACAGCGCGGGGCGATTCCAGCTTTGGTTTGTACGTCTATGGCTATGGCGCAGCAAATTCCTACGGCTACATCGGTGGCGGAAAACTGCGTGTGATTGCGCCCGACCGCGACGCACCCGAACTCGCCCTCACGCGGCGGTGTTTCGGGATTTCTGGCACCGTGCTAGACACGCTCATCACCGATTCTCGCCTTGAGCGCGTCCAAGTGCAGCCCGCCACGCAAGGAAACATCAGCATTCAAGGCAATGTGCAGATTCAAGTCGAGCAATTCCGCGCCTTCGCTGATTCCGTGCGCTTTCAAGCACAGCTTATCAATATCTTTCAGGATGGCAGCTTGCGTTTGGAGGCGAAAGATTCTATCGGCTTTGTAACGACGCGCTTTGTACCTCTCTATGGCTTTACGGTGGGCTTGCAAGGTCAAGGCAGCATGAACCCCGCACCACAACTGCGTTTCGAGCTTCCCACGGGCAGCACCCGCACCTTTTCGCTTGTGCTGAACAATTACGGCGCGACGGCGCAAACAGTGACAGCACTGCGTTTTGCGCAAACAAATCTGCAAACAAATCTTCAAATGAATGGGCAAATGGGGCAGGGAATCCGCTTGAATAGGACGTTTCCGATTCTGCTGGCGGCGGGCGCAAGCGATACCCTGCGTTTCAGCTACACAAGCCGTCAGGATGGCGTATTTACCGACACAGTGAGCATTGTCAGCACCTGCGCCACGCGCGAAGTTGCGGTGATAAATTTCCGCACAACAAGCGACCGCACCGCACCAAATCTCGGTGTGAGCGCGGACGCTTGCCAGCAGACTTTTCGCATGGAGGCATTAGAAACAGGTGCGTTGTCGTCGGGGATAGCCGCTCTCGGCGCACAAAACCTCGTGAATTGCACGTTTCGGATTGATTCCTTCGGCGTGGAGCGGAGCTTGGCGCAGCTTCGTGTGCTGAACCCCAGACAGGATGCTATCTACACGCTCACCGTCCGTGATTCCTCAGGAAATACGCGCTTGCAGACCGATACGATTCAAGGTTTTACGCTGGAAGCCGTCGGCGAGCGGGCGCGGCTTGGGCAATTTGGCGAAACGCTGATAGGCAGCAGCAATGCCTGTCTCACGCTTCGCTATCGCAATTACGGCTTGAAACCATTTCGCTTTGAAGGCATTTCTCCACGCGGGAACCGCTTCTTTTCTACGCCGCAAACGCAATTTCCCCTTGAAATTCCGAGCGGCGCATCGCGCACGGTGCAGGTCTGCTTTTCCCCAACCGAACGCCAGAACTACCGCGACAGCCTGATTCTGACGGGCAACTGCGTTGGCGACACGATTCTTTTGGAAGGCGCGGGCATCTCGCCTGACCGATTCGCACTTTCGCGCTGCGACGTGCCATTGCGCCTCAGAACGCTCTCCACACCAAACACGCTTGCCGTGCTGAACAGCGCACCAAATCCCGCTTCCGATAAAATTTCCCTCAGCATTTCCGTGAGCGAAGCCGCCGTGCTGGGCGTAAGCATTTTTGCCTCCAACGGCACTGCCATTCGGCATTTCACCGAAACACGTGTGCCAGAAGGCGTATCAACACTAGAGTTTGACACCTCCGACCTTGAACAAGGCGTGTATTTCTGCGCTGTTCAGGCAGGTGCGAAGCGCGTGATGCGGCAGATTGTGGTCGTGCGCTAAGGGAAATACGTGTCAAAATTATTCGTAGTTGGTCATAATTTTTTGGACGCAGATGAAAATGATTGAATGGATGAAGATGATGAAAGAGCAGTAAATATCAAAGACGGATGGACATTTTCTCTATCATCTTCATCAATCCAATCATCTTCATCTGCGTCCCCTCTTCATGGACTACACCTAATCAGTATCAGTTGCCCAAAACTATTCAACAAAACTATGCTCGAACCCGCACAAATACTCGTCTCCGCGCAAGCAGAACACGTGCGCATGGTGGACTTCCGCCGTGCGTTGCACCAAAATCCCGAACTCTCATTTCAAGAATTTGAAACGAGCGCGTTTATTCAAGCCAGGCTCGGCGAATTGAATGTGCCGTTTCAGATAATGGCGCAAACAGGCGTTGTGGCAAGGATTGGTGCGGGTGAGCGGTGTGTCGCGCTTCGGGCGGATATTGACGCGCTGCCAATTCAAGAAGAATCGGGTGTGGCGTTTCATTCTAAAAAGCCAGGGCTGATGCACGCTTGCGGGCATGATGCGCACACTGCGATGCTCTTGGGCGCAGCAGCCATGCTGAAAGCGCGGGAAGCGGAGATTACGGCGTTGAACGGCACGATAAAATTGATATTTCAGCCGGGCGAAGAAATGTCGCCAGGAGGCGCATCATTGCTTATCAAAGAAGGTGTTCTCACGAATCCGCGCCCAGAAGTGATTTTCGGTCAGCACGTCAATCCCGATGCAAGCGTTGGTACGACAGCGTTTGTGGGCGGTACGATGATGGCAGCGACCGACGAACTTTACTGGACAATTCACGGAAAAAGTGGACACGCCGCGCAGCCACACAACGCCAGCGACCCCGTTCTCATGGCGGCACATCTCATTACGCAGCTTCAAACCGTGATTTCACGCCGCTTGAACCCCTTTCAGTCGGGTGTGTTGTCTATCTGCACCGTGCATGGTGGCAAGGCAAACAACGTTATTCCTGATGTGGTCGAGCTTTCTGGCACCTTGCGCTCAATGAATCAGGAATGGCGTGAATACGCGCTTCAGGCTATAGCCGAGCATTCACGCACCCTCTGCGCTTCGCCGTTGTATGGCAATGGAGAAAGCTACTGCGAATTCAAGCCCGTGCGTGGCTATCCACCGCTGGTGAATAACCCTGCAAGCACGGCATTTGCTCGTGTGAGCGCAGAACAACTTCTGGGAAAAACGCAGGTAGAAGATTTTGAACCCAAAATGTGGGGCGAGGATTTTGCGTATTACACGCATGAAATTCCTGGAACATTCTGGATGCTCGGCATTCGTCCGCACGGCACGGATGCTATTCCGGGCTTGCATAATTCAAAATTTATTGTGGATGAGAATGCACTCCCCGTTGGTGCGGCAATGCTGGTCAATGCTGCGCTTTCGTGGCTGAAACGTGCATAACTACATTTGATAGGCAAAAAAGCCCGTCAAACAAGATTTGACGGGCTTTTTACGTTTTTCACTGATGCTGTTTTTACTCCGAAATTTCCACCGATTTTACATTCCAAATTTCATCGGCATACTGTTGAATGGTGCGGTCGCTGGAGAATTTTCCCACATTGGCAACATTGATAATTGCTTTTTCCGTCCATGATTTTTTGTTGCGGAACTCAGCCGACACGCGGTCTTGCGCTTGGATGTATGATTCGTAATCCGCCAAAAGGCAGTATTTATCGCCCTGATGGACAAGCGCGTCGAAAATGGGTTTGAAAATTCCCGGTTCGTTGCGATTGAAGAAATTGTACTGAATCATGTCCAAAACCCGCTTCAATTCTTGGTTTCCTTGATAATACTGGAACGGGTCGTAGCCTTTTTTCTTGATGTCCACAACTTCATCCGCTTCAAGTCCAAAAATGAAAATGTTGTCGTCGCCAACTTCCTCGCGGATTTCCACGTTTGCGCCGTCCATTGTGCCGATAGTCAGTGCGCCGTTCAGCTGAAACTTCATATTGCCCGTGCCGCTTGCTTCAAAGCCAGCGGTGGAGGTTTGCTCGGACAAATCTGACGCGGGAATAATTTTTTCCGCCAGCGAAACGGAGTAGTTTTTGAGGAACAAGACCTTCAATTTATCGCCCACATCGGGGTCGTTATTCACGATGTCGCCGACAGCATTGATGAGCTTTATGACTGATTTTGCGAAGTAATATCCAGGAGCCGCTTTGCCCGCAAACATGACCGTGCGCGGCACAAAGTCTGACTGCGGATTGTCCTTGATGCGGTTGTAGAGCGTGATGACGTGCAGCACGTTCAGAAGCTGGCGTTTGTATTCGTGCATCCGCTTTACTTGCGCGTCGAAAATCGAATCGGGATTGATTTTGACGGGATAGCGCGATTCAATGTACTGAATCAAATTCAGCTTGCATTGCTGCTTTGCGGCGTTCCATGCCTCGTGAAATTTCGCATCGGACTTGTATTTTTCAATGCCTTTGATTTTGTCCAAATCCTTAATCCAGCCGTCGCCGATTTTGCTCGTGATGAGGTCGGAAAGATACGGATTTGCTTCCTTCAGCCAGCGTCGTTGCGTGATGCCGTTGGTTTTGTTGTTGAATTTTTCTGGCTCGAAGCGGTAGAAATCAGCAAAAATATCGGTCTTCAAAATGTGTGTATGCAGCGCAGCTACGCCGTTCACCGAGTGCGAGCCGACAATCGCCAAATTTGCCATGCGAATCCGCTTCCGCACGCCTTCTTCAACGATAGACATTCCTTCGATTTTGCGAATATCCTGCGGCTGCGTGTAGAATTTGCGCACCTTTTCGAGGTAACGATGGTTGATTTCGTAAATGATGTTCAAGTGGCGCGGAAGCATCTGCTCGAATAAGGCAACATCCCACTTTTCGAGTGCTTCTGCCATCACGGTGTGGTTCGTGTAGGCAAAGGTTTTCGTGGTTACGTCCCACGCTGCGTCCCATTCCAAGCCCTCTTCATCCATGAGAAGGCGCATCAGTTCTGGTATAGCAATAGATGGGTGCGTATCGTTCAACTGAATTGCGTTTTTCTCAGCAAACTTTTTGAACGTTTTGTGATTGACTTTGTACTGATGAATAATATCCTGCAAGGTCGCTGAAACGAAGAAATACTGCTGCTTCAGTCGTAGAATCTTGCCTGGGTCGATGTTGTCATTCGGATACAGCACTTTGGAAATCGTCTCGGATGTTGTTTTATCGGCAACGGCGGCGGCATAGTCGCCTTTGTTGAAATAATCAAAATTGAAATCTTCGGTGGATTTTGCTTGCCACAGGCGGAGATTATTCACGGTGTTGTTTTTGAAGCCCGGAATCGGAATATCATACGCCACAGCCCAGACATCATCGGTGTCCGCCCACTGAAAGCGCAAGCGTCCGGAGGTATCAATATCGGTCATCACGGTGCCGCCAAAACGAATGCGGTAGGTGAGGTCGGGGCGCATCATTTCCCAAGGACAGCCGTATTTAAGCCAGTTGTCGGGGTGTTCTACTTGATAGCCTTTTTCAATATCTTGGTCGAAAATGCCGTATTCGTAGCGAATGCCATAGCCGAAAGCAGGCAGACCGAGCGTCGCCATTGAATCCACAAAACAGGCTGCAAGCCGCCCCAAACCGCCGTTTCCAAGTCCCATGTCTTTTTCGCTTTCGCGGAGCTGGTCGAGATTAAAACCAATATCGGTCATAATATCGGCGCACTCTTTGTCGTATTGCAAATTGATGAGCGTATTGCCCAAAAGCCGCCCCATCAGGAACTCCAGCGACAAATAATGCACTTTTTTTACATCGTTCTCGGTGTAATGCTGCTGTGTGCGCAGCCATTTACGCATCATGCGGTCGCGTACCGAGAGTGCAAGCGCAGTGTAGGCATCGCGAAGGGTAAAATTCGTTTTATCCTTCGCAAGGCGAAACTCCATATTTTCCGCAAACTGATTCGCCAGCGAGTAGGATTCGGGGTTGTGGGAATCGGTGAAAAAAATGGATTTGTGCGAGGATTTTGCCGCGCCATTTGCTGCTGATTCTTTGGGCGCAGATTCGCTTGCTTTCGACGCAGAAGCCGCTTTGGTACTAGTTTTCGTGGTGGTAGCTTTTTTTGCTGCCATACAAACATCTCCTGAAAAAGATGAAAAGGAAGAGTAGTAAATTTCGCTTGTCAATACCGAATGAAAACTCAAAATACACGCTTCGCAGGAAAATTCTAAAAGAATCTTTCGTTGGTATAACTTTTCGTACTGTGCGAGGAATAGACAAGAAAGTAGGACACAACAGCAAACAACAACAGGCAAAAAAAATATCCGCTCGGAACAACGGCACGGTTGATAAAACCTCGTGTTTCGAGCGGATGATTGATTCAACGAAACGTTTACGCCAACGCCAATTCTTCCTCAGCGACAAGCCATGCTTCAATTGCTGCAAAGGTACGCTGCGCGGCTTCAATGATGCGCTGTTCTACGGCTTCATCGTTATTGGCAGCGATAGTGAGTGCCACGCAAAAATCCTTCCACATCGCGCCAACACGTGCGCCGTAGCTGGAGAAATAGGCTATTGCTTGCGGTGCATCCGCGCCAGCACTCGCAAGAACGCGCTCTAGCTGCCGCGCTTGGATTTGCCCGCCGAGCGTTGAGCCTTCCAGCACGTACATCGCGCCAAAGGCTTCGGCAATACTGTGGAACTGCGGTACGGGCTGCATTGCTGGTAAATTCTCAATTTCTGCCGCGCTCATGCCGAGCGTTTGCAGGTCTGCCGCAATGAGGTGGAGCTTGCTGCGCTCTTGCAAATTCAAGCGATATTCCTGCCATGAAAACTGCTCAAATGCTTGCTCTACCGCCTTGTGAACGCTATAAAATTTCTGTAAATAAAGTTTGTAGTCGAGCAGCGTCATTGAGCCATCCATCATGCCTTTGGTAAAGCGATTTTGCTCAATGCTGTCGTGCTGCGGACGTGTTTGTGCCTTGATTTCAGTGAGGATGCGTGGTCGTTCCATAGAGTGTGTTATTGAAGTGAAAAAATGGAGTTTTCAATAAAAAGCGAGAGCCTGCCGAAGAAGGCAGACCCTCGCAATATACTTGATTTTTTGGAACTGGTCAGGTATTAGTCTTCCCGTCCTACCGTTTCTGAACGGTAGAACGGGTTTCACGGTACTATTCTGGGAAACCCATTACCGTGAAACCCGTACCGCGAAACCCATTACCGCGAAACCCGTTCTACGCTTAGGAAAGCGTAGGACGGGAAGACCTGAATAGTTACGATTTTTTACAACATCAACCAACCTTTTGCTTCTTCTTCCGTATCGAAGAATGCAACCTGCAAGCCGCTTGTGGTAACGCTGTTGATGATATTTCGCACGGCGATTTGCGCAAAAATATCCGATGACAGCACGATACCGATTTTCTGTGCATTCGTGGCGATTGCGCGGGGAAACCATTCCTGAATTGTCCAGTTTTGGTCGGGGACAGGGATTTTTTTTGCGTTGCGGAAGTTCAGAACCCAGCGCACAAATTGTTCTTTCGAGATAAGCTCCAAGAATTTTTCGTGTCCTTCGCGGTACTGCTCGGAGGTAGCGATTTTCAGCCATTGCATTTTCGCCGCATTCGGAGCAAACGCATCTATATCAATGCTCACGGCTTCGTTGAGATAAAATGCCATTGTCATAGTCCTTCGAGAAAAAAATAAGAATACGGTGAATTTATTTAGTTGAACCCGCACCAAGCAGATTACCACTTGCGGGAGACGCAAAATAGCTATCTTCCAAAGCCAAAAGCGCGTCGCGGAACTCCGTTGCAATCTGCACTTCCGCCGGATGCCATGCCATTGACGTATTGCGGATTTCCTGTTTCCACGCCTCAAACGACGTGCGCGGCGTAAGGCGCACTTTGCCTTCTTCGCCGCTCTGCGACTTGTCTTGATAGCCTGCCCATGTTGCTTTCACAATTTGCTCTGGGCGGAACCACACGAGAAAATCTCCTGCGCGGCGCGAAATCGGTATCACCAGCATTCCGCTTGCGGTGTCCTTCAAATACTCGGCATTCGGGAAATTGAGAACAAGATGATTCGTTACAAACAGCCCGTTGCCGTCGCCTTTTTCCATCGTCGGCGACATCGGATTGGTGAGCGCGTCCAGGATTGTGCGAACGGCTTCGGTGTCGGGTGTGCGCCCCAAATGCTGCACGGAATTGGTGCTTTCGCGCCAGACCACTGCGCCGTCCGCGCTGACCATTTTCAGCAGTTCTTGTTCGGTTTTGAGCAATTCATGTCCGTTTTGATTGTTCAAATGCCCGTTAATGCGATGCCGATTGCGGAAAGTGTGCATTCCCAAGTGATACTGCACGGTGTTCACATCTTTTGGCGCGACGTAATAATCCATCGGATAGAGCAGATTTACTTCGTCATAAATAGACGCAAGCTGGCTTCCGATGCGGATTTCGGCGGTTTCTTTGCCAACCAATTTTTCCAATTCTGCGTGATGCTGCAACACGTTTTTGATAAGTGCCGCGCCTGTTTCGCGCACGGTCATTAAATGCTTTTTTCGCCCTTGCAATTCCGCTTCAAACTTCGCTGTTCCTGCCACTTCGGGCAATAATTCCACAAACATCCGCCCAACCTGCTCGCAGACGAGACGATGCGTGTAGGAAACAAAGCGCGGCTTGTGGTGATGACACGCAAACAAGCCCCAAAGCCGTCCTTCCATCACGACCGAAAACGTAAGCGAACCATGAACGCCCATATTGGTCAAATACTCGACGTGGAGCGGGTTTACGCCGCGAATCTGCGCGTAGGTAAGGTCGAGCGGCTCTTTTGTCCAAGGGTGTTCCTGCGGCACGAGCATTGCGTAATCGCCCTGAATATCGGGAATGTAGCGCGTGAAGTTCAGCACTTGCATCTTGCGAGCAGGCGAGGTGATGTCCGTTGCAGGAAAAAACAAGCCCAAAAACGACGGAACGCCGTCCACACGCGATTCGGCGATAACTTGCCCGTTGTAGCGTTCATCGTACTTGTAGAGCTTTACGCGGTCGCAGCCGGTGAGTGTGCGAATTTCCTTCACAGCAACATCAATCAACTCTTCCAGCGTTGTGGCTTCGGAAAGGTTCATCACGGCTTGCGTGGAGAGATTGCGGTATTCGGCGGCGTTGTCTTGAAGCGGCGAAGCGGGTTCCAGCTCAATGTACAAATACCCGTTCAAGCGGTGGAAAATGGCATCACATCTCTTTCCTTCGACGATAAGCGGCACGGGATTGATAGCGTCGAAGTTGGTAGATTGAAGTATCGTGCGGAGCATTTCGCCGTCGGCAGTGGACAGCAAGGAAAAGAAGGTTTTTCCAAGCAAAACACGCGAATCCATGCCGATATGCGTCATGGTGTTGGTCGCAGTTTGGAGAATCATCAAGGTCGGCTCTTCCACAAGAAAGAGCAATCCGTAGCCTTGAATGCGTCCGGGCGTGTCAATCGGGATGTTATCGCACGTGGAGCTGTCAATCGGTTCATCATAATTTTGATAAACAACTGCGCTCACCTTATCGTTGAGTACGATTTGTGTGGACATAACGGAGGGCGTTTGGGGTGAGGAAAAACTTGGGTTAGTTCGGATTAATCAAAAAATAATTGGCAAACATCGGTAGTGGCACAGGCATTCTTGCCTGTGTTTATCATCTGAATACCGCACGAACACTCACAGACAAGAATGTCTGTGCCACTACGGAAGATTTTTTGGGATGATACAAATGGCGCAGACAAGAGTGTCCGTGCTACCGAAGCCAGAAGCAACCACAGGCTTTAAGCATATTCCGGCACACGCTCCAGCGCGGCTTTCACAATGGCTTCGGCAATAGATTCTATCGGCAAAACGTGCAGCGCAGCACCAATTTCCACTGCGCGGCGTGGCATACTGGCAACGGTGCTGGTGGCTTCATTTTGTACAATCGTCGTTCCGCCAGCATTCATCAGGGTTTTGAGACCGATTGCACCGTCATCGCCCACGCCCGTCAGGATGACACCAATGCCGTCATTTCCCGCAACTTCCGCAACAGAACTCATCAGAATATCTATCGAAGGACAATGACCGTTGATTTTCCCGCCCTCATCGCACAAAATCTCGTATTGACCATGTTTGCGGATAACGCGCACATTGCGGTCGCCGGGAGCAAGGAGAATCGTACCATTTTTCACAATATCGCCAGTTTCTGCGGTCTTTACTGTCATCGGCGATACTTGATTCAAGCGTTCTGCCAAGCCCGTAATGAAGTTCGGCGGCATATGCTGGGCGATAATCATGCCTGGCGTGGAAGCGGGCAGATACTCTACGATTTTGCGCAATGCCTCCGGACCGCCAGTGGACGCGCCAATGGCGATAATTGTATCCTTTATTTTTGCCAATAAGTCAGATTTTACAACGACTTTCGGCGTGTTGTCATCAGATTTTTTGCCTTTCCAATGCGCGACATTTGCCCGTGCGGCGATTTTAATTTTATTGCGCAATTCCGCAATCATGCCTTGCATCCCGCCGGCGGCATTGGCATTGGGTTTGGCGATAAAATCAACTGCGCCGTATTCCAGTGCTTGCAAAGTAATCTGCTGTCCTGCATGAGTGAGCGAACTCACCATCACAACAGGAATCGGGTATTGTGGCATGAGGCGGCGCAAAAACTCCACGCCGTTGATGCGCGGCATTTCCACGTCCAGCGTCAGCACGTGCGGGCGAAGAGTCACAATTTTATCACGAGCTTCGAGGGCATCCGCCGCCGTTCCGACGACTTCCAATGCGGGATCTACGGCTAAACCGCGCTCTAACAATTCTCGGACAATCGGAGAATCATCCACAATCAGGACTCGTATTCGTTGCGTATTCATAATTCAGGGGAAAATAAATGAGGGGAAAGCGTTACAGTAATTATCATTGTAATAGCATGAAAGGCAGACCAAATCTCGCTTACAGGGCAAATTCAAACTCGCCTAAGTCAATCGCAATATCATCGGCACTGTTGTCAATTTCAGGGAGTGCGTGTGCGGTTGTCAGAGTGGTATCTTCGCCCGTATTGAAGGATTCAAGCGTGTTGTGGAGCGATTCTACGAGTTGGTTCAGGTCGGTCGTCGCAACGAGCGATTCCTGCAAGGAATGCGAGGTATGCTCGACCATCATCAGGCTTGCGTTCATATTGCCGACCACTTCATTCATCGAATCAGCTTGCTTTTTGGTGGAATCCACAACGCCTTCGAGCATGACGAATACTGAATCGAAGGACTGCGAAATGTGTTGCAAGGAATTACTCGCTTCGGTAACAAATTCGATACTTTTGCTGATGTTCACATTGCCGTTGCCGACAGCAAGAATCTTGGTTTCAACCTCTTTTTGCAGCAGTGCGAGCAAGGTTTTAATATCGTTGGTGGCACGTTGAGTGCGCTCGGAAAGATTGCGAATTTCTTCGGCAATAACCGCAAAACCGCCTCCGTGTCGTCCTGCGTGAGCGGCTTCAATGCTTGCATTCAGAGCAAGAAGATTCGTGCGTTTTGCAATGCTGTCAATCGTGGAGAGAGCAGGTTTGATGCGCTCGGAGAAGTTATCCAAGCCTAGGGAGGACGTTTCGACAATACTGGCAATAATGCGAACATTTTCCAATGCTTGCGCAAGCATAAGGTCGCCAGAAGCAGCTTCCAAGCGGGTTTCGCGGGCGCGGTCGAGCGTTTTGAGGGCGTATTCGGTGTTGAGTTGGATTCCCTTGCTAATTTCTTCCATCGAATGCGCAATCGCCGCGACTTGCTTCGACTGCTCGACGGCAGAAACGGTTACTTGTGTGCTTGTTTGCTGGATTTGCGCACCAGCATTGGTGGCGTAGAGCGAAAGCTCCTTCACGCGGCGCAGAATCTCGCGGACCATTTCGATAGCAAGATTAAATCCCGTTGCAAGCCGCCCCATTTCGTCGTTGGTGCGTATCGGTACGCGCCCCGTCAGGTCTCCTTCAGCAATCAGAGAAACGGCATCCAGAATTTCGTCAATGGTTTGGTTGCGAGCTTCCTCGCGCTCGTGGGAGACGTGTTCAATGCGCTCGGTGAGGTGTTGGCGCAACATACCGAGTTCGCTCGAATGGCTGCGTAATGCTTCAACAAGAGATTTCTCGCGGTCTGCAAGACATTCTTTCAAATGCTCACACTCTTTTGCAAGGCGTGTCCGCTCGGCATAATGCTCATGCCCAACGCGATACTGTTCGGCTATTTCTTCACGCAACTGCGCCGTTTCTGCGGCATGGTTGCGCACCAGCCGAAAAGCAGCATATCCGCTTGCAAGCAGCCCCAGAGAACCACAAATGACTAAAGCAGCACTCAATATATCAGTGAAGGGAATCGGTAAATGTGTTGCGCAGAAGGAAGATGCTCCCCCAAAACTCACGGCACTTATCAGAAATAAACCACAAAAACGCTGTAAGTCCTTATTTTTCAATAATTTCGTGGCGGCGTGGGGGGGGTAAGTGCTTAAAAATCATATACTTAGCTCAGGTTAATAGTGAGATGTTTGGTAAATATGCAGTTAATTGTTCAAGAGTATGGAAATGTAGATGTAGCCTAGGCACGAGGAATAACTAATAGAGCAAGTTATAGCGTGTTAGCCGACAAACGATTGTCGTAATATTTTATTGTAAAAGGACGACAGAAGTTTTTGTTTTATTTTTTGTTTTCATTATGTGAACTCAACATGACGAAAAATCTAAAAGTTCCCAAAATGTGAAAATTTTTAAAACAAAATAAAAAAATAGGCTTTATTGTTGTTTTCGTAGCTGAATATTTACAAAAAAAATTAAAAAAATTAAAAAAATTAAAAAAATTAAAAAAATTAAAAAAAGTCCTTGACTCTCACCTTACGTCAGTTTGTAGATTTGCATACATGATGAGCGCACATCTTCATAACTCACTTTTTTAACCACACACTTCATTGAGCAAGGCTATGAATCATGCCGTCCGAACCCAAAAACAGAGCGAAGAAGCCACGCACCACGAGCGTTTGTACAGCGTGAAAGAAGTTGCTGCCGCATCGGGGGTGAGCATCCGCACGTTGCACGTGTACGACGAAATGGGCTTGCTTACGCCGCTCACCCGCACCGAAGCGCGATACAGGCTCTACGGCGAACAAGAACTCTTGCGCTTGCAACAGATTCTCTTTTACAAAGAACTTGGTTTCTCGCTGCACGACATCAAGAGCATTCTTGATTCGCCTGACTTCGACCTTGTAAGTGCGCTCGAACAACACAAAAAAGGATTGATTGAACGCCAAGAACGGCTTCACATCTTGCTTTCCACTATTGATAAAACAATTTCATACACTACTCAAGGAAATACACCAATGACACAAACACAAACACAAACAATGACCATGAACGTAGAAGAACTCTACGAAGGCTTGCCCAAAGAATTTGCGACCGAATACCGCGACGAGGCGCGTACACGCTGGGAAAAAGAGGTAGAACACGCAGAAAATTCCTTACGCGCAATGAGCAAAGCCGACTTCAACGCTTTGCGAAACCGCTTTCAAGAAAACTGGAAAATGCTTGCTACAATGAGCGACAACGCAAGCATTGATGCGCACTCTGTCGATGTTCAAAAGCGCATCGTTCAGCATTACGCCATGACCCGCGCCTTTTGGGGAACAGTGCAATCAAGCGACACGCAAGCCCCACAATTCAAGGCGTTGGGAGAAATGTACATCGACGACCCACGCTTTACCACCATTGACGGCACGGCGCATCCCCGCATGGGCGTGTTCCTCCGCGATGCCATGAGCTTTTTTGTAGACAATGCGCTGGCAAAATAGTACGCTGGCAAAATAGCTTGAAAGGCTGATACATACTTGCTTTTCCGCGAGAGTCTCACTTAATTGTGAGGCTCTCGCGTTGTTTTGCACTATTTCACCGACCATCTTCACTGACAGAATCTGAGAGAATCTGATAGAATATTTTAGAAATTCTCGTGTTATCTCTAGCATTCTTCTTGTAAATTGCAGCGCAAACAACACGCATACAGCAACAACGCGCCCCCAGCGTGGAAACATTCTCATAGAATTTTCTCTTCCAACACCATGTCTAAACTCACCCTCAAGCCAATTTCAGCTTCCCCAAACACCAGCACCGACGCGCCTTCCAACGAGGCAATCGCGGCACGTCGCCAATCCGCACTCTTGGAGGGATTGAACCCCACGCAGCGCGAGGCAGCCGAAGTCATTCACGGTCCCGTGCTGATTCTGGCGGGCGCGGGAAGCGGAAAAACGCGCGTTCTCACCTTTCGCATTGCCTACATGATTGAAGACGGCATTGCGCCGTGGAATATCCTCGCGCTCACCTTCACAAACAAGGCGGCAGGCGAGATGCAGGAACGTATTGGGAAACTCGTCAGCGAAGAGCGAGCGCGTAAAATCTGGACGGGAACGTTTCACTCGCTTTTTGCGCGAATCTTGCGCCGCGAGGCAGACGCGCTCGGCTTTTCCACGTCGTTTTCCATCTACGATGCCGATGATTCCTTGTCTATCATTCGTGCGGTGATGAATTCGCTCGGCATTTCGCAGCAAAACCTTCAGCCGACGGGCATTCGCAGTGCTATTTCGAGCGCGAAAAATAAGATGCTGTCGTGGCAGGAATATCAGCGCAATGCGGGTTCGCTCTTCGAGAAGCAAACGGGTTTGATTTATCAGGAATACGAAAAGCGATTGCAGAAAAATAATGCGATGGATTTTGATGATTTGCTGCTCAATATGATTCGTCTCTTCCGCACCAAACCTGACGTGCTGGAGCGGTATCAAGAGCAGTTTCGCTACATTATGATTGACGAATATCAGGACACCAACAAGGCGCAATACGAGGTCGTGAATATGCTCGCCCGCAAGTACCGCAATCTCTGCGTGGTCGGCGACGATGCGCAAAGTATTTACCGGTGGCGCGGCGCGGATATTCGCAACATCCTAGATTTTGAGCGGGATTACACCGATGCGAAAGTGGTGCGTTTGGAGCAAAATTACCGCTCCACAAAAACGATTTTGGAAGCGGCGAACGGCGTTATCAATCGCAATGAGCGGCAAATCAAAAAAGCTCTCTGGACGGGCAACGACGATGGCGCGAAAATCCAGCTTTTACGCTGCCGCGACGACCGCGAGGAAGCGGAACTCATTGTGAAAACTATCAAGCGCAGCACAAAGCCGCTCGAAGCACACGCCGTGCTGTACCGCACCAATGCTCAATCGCAGGCGTTGGAAGACGCGCTGCGCCGCGAGAACGTGCCGTATCTGATTGTAGGCGGCGTATCGTTTTACAAGCGCAAGGAAGTGAAGGACGTGCTTGCGTATTTGCGCGTGATTGCGAATCCGCAAGATGATGAAAATCTGCTCCGCATTGTGAACGAGCCGCCGCGCGGACTCGGTAAAACCTCGCTCGACCATTTGCAAACCTACGCTTTGCAGCGCAACGTCCCGCTCTACGAAGCATTCCGCCTCGCCGACACGGTGGATGTGTTGCAAAAACGCGCCCAAACCTCCGCGCACGATTTTTGGTCAATGCTGGACCGCGCGAAAGCTGGCAAAGACACGCTTCGTCCTGATGAATTAGCGAAAAGTCTTATGGTTTCCTGCGGTTTGCTGAAAATGTACGAGGATGACGGCTCGGAAGAAGCGCAAGACCGTTGGAACAACATTCAGCGCGTGTTGTCGCACTTGGCGGAATACTGCGAGCGCAATCCCGATGCGTCGTTGGAGCAATATCTGCAAGAAACCGCGCTCATTTCCGACCTCGACGAAGTGAAAGCGGGCGGCAAACACGTTACGCTGATGACGCTGCATTCGGCGAAGGGGTTGGAATATCCCGTCGTGTTTATTGCGGGCTTGGAGCGAGGATTGTTCCCAATGTCTAAGTCGGAAATGAGTCAGGACGAAATGGAGGAAGAACGCCGTTTGTTTTACGTCGGCATCACGCGGGCGGAAGAGCAATTATACCTTTCTCATGCGGAAAAACGCTACCGTTTCGGCGAACTCACCTACCCAACACCCTCGCCATTCCTTGCGGAAATTGGTGCGGAACTCGTCGAACACGGCACGACGAGCATTCAGAGCCGCTTTAGCTCTGGAAGCGGCTATGGAAGCTCGTCGGGAAGTGCCTTCAGCACTCCAAGCCAGCAATCAAGCCGCCGCGTAAACGCGCCAGCAACGAACAACATGGACAATTTCCTCCGTAGCGCGAAACAACCAGCACCCAAAGAACCCGCACCTTTCGAGGATTTATCGAATGCGAGCGATGATTACTCGCAGATTCCCGACGACGAGCGCAAGGATAAAATCAAGGAAGGAAGCCGCGTCCAGCATGAATTATTTGGCGAAGGAACGGTTCTGCGCATGGCGGGCGCGGGAGAATCGGCGCAGGTGGAGGTGCAGTTTCCAAGCGTTGGGCGGAAGAAATTGGTGCTGCGTTTTGCGAAATTGCGGGTGTTGTAATACCGTTTTGACTGTATTTTGAATACTTTGATTTGAGCAAGGCAGCATGCTGCCTTGTTTCGGAGAATTGAAACTATTCATTTTACAATCGAAAGTAACCCAATGTCATCAACTTGAGTCCCGCTCTACGAGCGACACTCTCCCAGAGGGGAACGGTGGTGCGCTTGGAAGCGGCGTGGTGAGCGGATTATCTTCCCGCCCTACGCTTTCCGAAGCTAGTCTATGCACACAAGTCTGAAGGGCGCATCAATACTTGTGTTGTGGCTGCCGCAAATGTAATCCACCTTCAAGATGGACTACATTTCACCCGCATACAACCTGCGTTTGCAGCAAGCAGACAAAAGATGTGTGCATATAGACTAGCTTCCGAAAGCGTAGGACAGGATAACGCCTGAATACTGCGAAATGTGACGCTATTTGAGCAAGGCATGAATGTCGGTTGTAAAGGTTACACGTGCGACAAATCCTTGCATGGACACAGAGGGAAGATTGTTTACTCGTGTGCCGTTATTTGTTTGCCACATACTGCGCACTTGTGGGAACGGGTCGAATGCGTATCCGAGTTGCAGCCCGATAATCAAATCTTCACGATACACCGTTTCTACGCCTTCCATCTTGAACAAACGCGGTAAAGGAATGCGTACATCACCGCCAATACCCACCGACAAGCCCACATCTATCCCTGTGAGAGTAAGGCTGTTCAATGTTTGCGGCTTTATCGAGCCAAGCTGCAACGCGCTTGCATCAATCGCATTTGAACGCTCGGACGCATTGAAACTCCGCCAGTTCAGGTGCAAACCAACCTGCGGAAACAAGCGAAATGTTTCGTTTTCCGCAACGATATAACCGAAGTATTCATCAACCCCAAAACTAAAAAGCGAAGAGCGCATATTGCTATTATTCGGTGGACTATTGAGCGTAATGCCGCCATAGAAATATGCCGCAAGCTGAAAGTTGTTCCACGTGTAGTTGCGCCCCAAGCCTATGCTATAAATCCAGTCGCCAATAGGCGCGTAGCCATTTTTCTCCATCACCGCGTTGAATGCCGCACTGTTCAGAGGTGTATAGCCCCAAAATGTACTCAGCGTCGAACCCCACACAGGCGAAGCATTGAAAATAATCGTGTCGCCGCTTTGGCGGAAGGTGGGTGTGCGGGTACTTTTTCGCTCGGTCGCGGGCTTGGTGGTATCGCTCGGGCTTGCACTTTGCGCATTGGCAAGGAATGTGCAGCACAAAATTGCGCTGAGGCAAGTAATGACACGGGTTGTCGCCCGTGCGATGGTCGTCAAGAGTGTTGTAGTCATGGCATCGTCTCCAAAAAATAGATAAAGAAAAAAATGGACAAAGGTTTCTTGCCGCGCATCGTTGGTGTGATGCGGGTTTCAGGGGAGGTTGTTTTTTGTTTGAAAGGGGAATTATTTAACTTTTACCATTTCAAAAGAAAAAGTGAACTGCATTTGCAAGCCTTGTGCGGTAATTGCAGGCAAATACGGGATTGTTACACCATCGCCAGACCAATAATTGGCGGGGTCTTGAGGGCGGCGCAAGATAGCGGATATACCACCACTATTGTATTGCAAGCGAAGCCCCAAAACGGCATCCAGTTGAAACATTCCATGTTCATTCCGAAAGTAACGATTGTAGAGATTTGGTAAGCGTACATCTGCGCCAATACCAATAAAATAATTGATGTCGAAAAGATTCCACAATGTGAGTCGCCACGGTGTGGGGAATTGTTGTGCGTTCAGCATTGATGGCGTTGCGCTTTTTCGTTCTTGAATGTTTAGCATCTGAATATTCCACGAAACGCCGCCAAGTGGATAAAAACGAAAGACTTCATTGCGTAAAATCACATACGCCAGCGTAGAACTAATGCCGCCGTTCAGTAACGACAGAGAGTATTTTTCCGAACCTCCACCAAAGCCCAGTATCAAAAATGCTGAAGCAAATACACGAAAATTTGCATCGTACGAGCCTTCATACCCAAGGCTTACGCCGCCTGCGCCTGAAGAAAAACGCCCGTAGCCATACTTTGCAACAGTGTCATTAAAGGCTTGAACATTTTGGTTTATGTACATATAACTGCCCCATGCTGGCAATCCATATGGATTTGTCCGCACGGTATCGGTTTCTGCTGACGTAATATTTAATCCTGTTTGTGCTTGTAGCTCAAACACCGCACAAATACTCAGCGCAAGAACAAAAAGAAGAGTTTTGATAGTCATAGTTTTGGTCAAAAAAAGTTACGTGTAACGCACTACTTGTAGCGTATCAAACGCCCGCGTGTGTGGACTTGCCACATCGAACCACTAAAGGATATGTCTTGCAGCAGAACAGCGTTTGCGCCGCGTTCCTTCGCTTCCAGCACCATTACGCCTTCAATTACTTCTGGTTCGGCTGCAGGGCGAGCCAGACTCAGAAAAATTTCTCCAAAAAACTCATACTTGGTAGTAGGAATGTTTTGAGCATCGTACACCGCATACACACTATCGGTGCGTGGGAAGGACTTTCCCAAATGATTGACAAGTGCTGTTCTTCGCCCTTCTGCTATCTTTTCCACTATCGTTGCTGTTACGGCAGAAGACGCGCAGGAACTCGCACCCATATTCATGGCGACCAAAAAAAATGGGACAAAAAAGAATGATTGCATTGCAGTTCTTTCAAAAAATTGTACAAACATTACAAATTCAAATTCTGAGAAAAACTCAGCGCGACTTTAGGAATATACCGCTCCTGACCGCTCAACAACTGCGTTATCTCAATGCCGAGCGAGTTCGACCATCGGCGTTTGTCGAGCGAAATACCGTAGAACGTCGCACCAATCATGCCCCGAAGTGCAATCGGAACGCCCGAAGAACCGAGACTTACTTGCGCAAAGGGCGTAATGCGCTCACCCAAAAACGCCAGCGATTCCTGCGGAATTTCAATCGTCCAATCGTTCAGCACGTGGCGATAAAACACGCTTGCAATCGGTGGCGATGCCACGCTCGTGCCTTGCTCATTTTGTAGTGCAATCGCATCAAGACTCGCTTCCAAGCCCAAGATGCCGTTTTGTGTCCAGTTGTAGCCGACCGAGAGTCCCGCCATATTGAACGGCTTAAACTGCCATGCCTCGCGCATTCCGCCAAGGTCTGCCGCCACGCGCAGCGAAAGAAACGCCGTCGGGATAAACTCCTTCCGCTTTGGTAAGGCAGGAAAAAGCAGTTTGTCAATGCTATCCAGAAGCAAGGATTGAGGCGGTGTTGCGAGTGCTTGCTCGAAAACAAGGATTGGTGCTGCTTCGAGGGCGATTGCGCTATTGCCCTCACCCCGCTCTACGAGCGACCCTCTCTCACGCGAAGCGCGGGGCGAGGGTTCTGAAGATGTCCTTGTCTCTCGCTCTTGCCCCTTTTCCCTTGCGCTTGGCTGGGAGAAGGCTGGGATGAGGGCTTTTTGTGAGGTTGCCTGCGCCGCAAGAAATGATGCGGCTTCGCTCGTGTCGCCATTTTGCTGGATGTAGCGCGTAATTGTTTTGTAGCGAGTTTCTACGCGGTTTACAACCTGCTTCTCAATTTCCTTCACCACAACGCGCTCCACACGTTTTTCTATGGGAACAAGCATCGTCATTTCCACAGGCGTTACCACTGTTTGTGTTGAATTTGTTTGCGCAAAAGCGTACTCTGCGCGAGATTCTATGCCGCTTCCCGTGCCATTGCCATTGCCAAAGCGCAAGAGCCACCACGTGAGAACCGCCGTCACAAGAATCGTTGCAGCATAGCGAAGAATCTGTTTTGTGCGAAAAAAGCCTGGCAAACTGAGTATTTGTGCGGTACTTGGCGTTGCCGTTGCGAGAGTAGCTGCGCCCCCAGCCAAGCCCAAACGCCCGAAAATAGCCGCTTTGTCGCGCTCGGTGGGGAGAATGCGGGCGGCATCGCGCTTGGTTACGCCGTGCAAGCGGACTTGCGCGGTCATTTCCTGACGGAGGTCGGCATTCTGCGAGAGTTCGCGGAAGAGTAATTCCTCCGAAGCCGCATCTAGCCTGCCTTCCAAGTACAAATGTATCAAACGTTCAAATGTGGTATCCATGATGTTTTTTTAGGAGAATTTTCTGTTTTTCTGTGGCGATTATGTCGTGAAAGCCTGAATATATCTTGTGTTGCTGTTGTGATATTCTTTATCTCAAAACTGCTCAAGGTCGTCAATATACGGCGTGAGTATTTTTTTGAGGCGTTCTTTTGCCCGCCAAATGCGGTTCGTCACCGTTGCAACGCTTGTGCCAGTCAGCTCTGCAATCTCTTCGTAACTTAAATCGTTGTAAAAGCGCAGCACAAATGCTTCGCGGAATTCAAAATCTAAATACTCCAAGCCAATGCTGATACACCGCATCAAATCGTCGTTCTCGAACTGTTTATCGAAGCGGTGCGCGAGTTCGGGCGCGGTGTAGTCGAATTCTTCTGGCGTAATGGTGTCTTTGCAATTACGTTTGTGATTCAAGCATAAGTTCCGCGCAATCGTGAGCAAAAACGCTGGAACGCTCTTGATTGCTTGCTTTTCGCCCGTAGTATTTGTTGCAACGGTGTGAAATCGCACAAATGTTTCTTGAAAAATATCGTGTCCGTCGTCTTCGCCGAGTGCGCGGACTGCATACAACAAAATACGCTGCCCGTACCGTTCATAGAGAGCGGTAAATGCTTTCTCGGCGTGGTTTGCCGTGCGCAGGTGTGCGAGAAGTTCGGTATCGTCCATTTCGGAGTATTTGACCTCGTGCGCTGTGCTATGTTTATTTCGTCTAAACAGGTTCATCATGCGTAACTCACTATAACTATGCTTGGATTCAAGATATTGTCGCCGTCGGCGGGCATCGTAAAGAGTGCATCTCATCTGCATCTATGAGAATGACACATGAACGAAAAAATCCTTTCAGCTTTCGTAAAATTTTTGTAACTGGTCAGGTCTCACCCATGAAGAGGGGACGCAGATGAAGATGATTGGATTGATGAAGATGATAGTGATAAAAAAAATCAGAGCGTGAATGCAGA
>RDXM01000147.1:26989-48362 GCA_004292595.1 Candidatus Kapaibacterium sp.
TGATAAAAAAAATCAGAGCGTGAATGCAGACTTCATCCGTTGTTGATGTTTTCTGCATTTTCATCATCTTCATCCATTCCATCATCTTCATCTGCGTCCCAAAAAATCATGACCTGACCAGTTACAAATTTTTTTATTTGTCGTGCCGATGAGAAGCCAAAAATGAGAGCAATGCTTGGCGTTCATTCGCAGTAGTAAAAAATATTCGTTGCTCGACATTCGGCAGATTCGCTATTTTTAGACTCAAAAATGAAATAAATGAGATGTAGTCCACCTTCAAGGTGGACTACATCTGAAGCAACGAACCTTTTTTAGTAGATTTTAGTAGAGTGAATAGGATATGAACATTCTCGTTTTGAATTGGCAAGATATTCGTCATCCCCTTGCTGGCGGTGCAGAAACACACCTGCACGAGATTTTCCGCCGCGTCGCTGCAGCAGGACACGCCGTAACGCTCTACTCGTCGCATTTCGAGGGCGCGAAAGAGCGCGAAATACTGGATGGAATTACGGTTCTCCGCGAAGGAACGCGCAATGTGTTTAATGCTTACGTTCCCAAACGCTACTTGCGCCAGTTTCGGCATGAAAACTATGATGTGGTCATTGACGACATCAATAAAATCCCTTTTTTTACGCCGTTGTACGTCCGTAAGCCGCTTCTGGCGATTGCGCATCATTTTTTTGGCAAAAGCATTTTTACTGAAGCCGGAATGCTTGCTGGAAGCTATGTCTATGCCGCCGAGCAAGCGATGTTCCGCGTGTACAAGCAGACACCCTTTGCCGTTGTGTCGGAAAGTACCCGCGAGGAATTGCTTGGGCATGGCTTTCCTGCGGGCAATCTCAGCATTCTTCCGAATTGCATTGCCCACGAACAATTTCCTTTTGCCGTGCAGGAAAAGCCCGCGCATCCCGTTATTACCTACTTTGGGCGCTTGAAACGCTACAAAAGCCCACATCATCTGCTCGAAGCGTATTCTTTGCTGAAGCATGAGTTTCCTACGGCAGAAGTGCGAATTATTGGCAAAGGCGATGCAGAGCAGGAAATACGCGCTCTGGCGGCACGTCTGGGCATTGCAGAAAATGTGCGGTTCTATGGTTTTATTGCCGAAGAGGAAAAAGCGGGACTGCTCGGCTCGTCGCATTGCGTGGTGAATCCGTCCATGAAAGAAGGCTGGGGAATTATTAATATCGAAGCAAATGCCTGTGGAACGCCCGTCATTGCTGCGAATGTGCCGGGTCTGCGCGATGCAGTGCAGCACGAGGTGAGCGGCTTGCTCTACGACTACGGCGATATTCCTACTCTTGCCGAGCTTCTTCGCCGTGTGCTGACAGATACTGCCTTGCAAACGCGCCTCGCACACGGCGCAATCGGCTTTGCGCGGCAATTCAACTGGGATGATTCTGCCCTGAAAATAATAAAGCGCGTGGAGGAGCTGGTAATGCTCCCGCCCACGCGCCTTTTCCGCGAAGAGGATAGGTAGGTTTTAACGAATCACGGAAATTCTGAGCGTTGAAGTCTCTTGCGAAGCCGTACCGTCGCGGCGGATGCGGCAGAGATACATTCCAGTCGGCATATCATCAAGATTTACCTCCACACGCTGTTCGCCTGCATATTGAAATCCTTCAAAAACGTGCATCACTTTTTGTCCTAAGCTGTTCCACATCTCAATCGTAACGCGCCCGCCCGATGCGAGCGTGTAGGAAAGCCGTGCGCGGCTGTTTGCGGGGTTCGGGTGAATGCTTGAGCGCAAGGCATCGCGTTGTGAAGAATGCTGCACATTAACAACCGAACTGAACGCCGCCACACACGGTTCTGGAGTGAGTTCTGCGATATTCAAAATGCCTTGGTCAATCGGCCAGAGCGGAACCGTAGAGCCGCCGCCGCCCAAAAGCACAAAGCCAATCCCGCGCCGCGACTTGCGTTCAATGTTATCCACGAAGCGAATATCCAACGGCTCATTCGGGCGCATTCCCGGTATGCCATTTTCCTTGTTTTCCGCCCAGACGGGCAGTACTGCATCCGAGCCAGTCCAGACCACCGAGCCGACGCACTCGCAATCGGTATTGAACGCGCCTAGTTCGCCGTTGAAGCTCTGGGCTGTGCTGTGGTCTTTGCCAGTGCCATCGCTTGGAGAGTTTGCCATTGCTTGTGCGACGACGTTCATCAAGGTTTGCGATTGAATAACCAAAGCGGCATTATAGTTTGTGTTGATGTTGCCTTTGGAGCGGACAAAGATTGTTGGCGAAACAACAGGGCGATTGACCGTTACGCGGAAGGATGTCGTCGTTGTGCCGCCGCGATTATCGTTTGCGATGAGCGTAATCATCGTATTTCCTTCGGTCAGCGCGTCAATGAGCAAAAAGCCATCCACGAGGCGGGTTCTGAGGATGGTCGGGTCTTCTACAAACGTAGTGAAGGCAATCGGGTCGCCGTTGGGGTCAATAAAGAGCGACGAAATAGGAACGCGCGTGGTAGAAGCGGCAATGACGGGAACATCATTCGGGCGCGAAACGAGTACGGGTGCGCGATTCGGACCAGTGCCGTAAAATTGCGCCACAAAATTTTGATTACGCGGGCGCGTACCGCCAATCAAATTAACGTTCAAGGACGGTGGCGTAAATCCATATCCCTCGAGCGATGCTGCGAGTGTATATCGTCCGTTTGGAACATTCTCCAAGAGATAGTTTCCGTTTGCATCGGTTCTTGTGGTGCGTGTTCCGTCGCTAATCGTAACGCCCTGCAAGCCGCGCTCTTGGCTGTCGGCACGGAAGGTGATTCGCCCCGAAATAGCAGACAGTGGTAGCGTTGCAATGGTCGAAGTAGCACGAAAATCCATGCTCGAAAGTGCGGGCGTGGCAGTATTAACCACGACAAGGCGCGAGGGCGGAAAGAATGCGGTTGCTGTTGTGGAAGGCACAATGAAAAAACGTCCGTCTGGCACTTGTTCGGGGGCGAGCAAGCGGTAACGCCCGTTTTCGTCGGTGGTTGTGGTGATGCCGTCTTGACCAATCGTCAAACTGACCGTAATGCCCGCAAGCGGCGTTCCGACGATACTTTGCACCACGCCCGTCAGTGTAATTGGCTCAAGCACGGCTGTAAAATTTTGCGTGGTATTGTCGGTTTCGAGTGGCACGATAAAGCGGCGCAGCATGGGCTGAATAATGTGCCTGTCCGCCAGAAACGACACCGTATAGTTGCCGCTCGTAAGACTAAGCGTATAGATGCCGTCATTGTTCAGGGTGATGCGCCGACGCTCGGTTATCAAAAATTGAGGGTTGGTTTCATTCACCACCACGACAGTAAGTGCCTCACGAATGGGCTGATTAAACAACGTCGAGCCGCGATATACCACGCGCCCCGTAACCGTGTAGCGGCGCGGTGGTGCGGGCGTTGCCATGATGTCGTTGAGCGTAATATTTTGCCGAATTTCGCCAATATCCAAAAACGCAACGGTCTGTGTTTGTGTGGGCGAAAGGCGCGGGAGAATATACTCGCTTGTTGGCAGAGATACGTCGTTGTAGGTAAAGGTATATTCGTTTGGTCCCGGCAAAAGCACATACAACGGCAAGGTGCTGCGAATTGCTTGCAAACGCAGTGTAAATGAGCCGTCCGAAGCAGTTTGAACGCTATCGTACAAAAGGTTTGTGTTGAATTGCGACAATCGCAATAAGATGTTTGGCACAGGTAAGCGCACGTTGCCCACAGTGCGAAGAATACGCCCACGAACTTCAATAATACGCGGTTCGTAGAGAAAATTGAGATTGCCGATGTCGGCAGTGCGCACGTTGATGGTGTGCTGCGTTGGTGCGCCTGTGTATTGCGGTGCTTGTCCCGAAGTCAAGCGAGACGTGATGCGGTATGTACCGTTGGTGACATAAAAAAAGTAGGGGTCATTGCCTGTAACGGTTGCGAGTGTTACTTGTCGCCCAATCACTGCGCCTGTTTGTGGGGAAAGTGTTTCGATATTCACGATTGCCGCGCTGGGTTCGTATTCAAAGCGCACCGCGCCACTAACGCGATAGGTCGGCGTGGTAGCGGTAAAGGTAATCGGATTATTCGTCGTTTCGCCATTTATGCCCACAAAGACGCTCGTGGAAACATTGGTTGCATTGATGATTCCTGCTGGGGTAATCACCACGCCCTCACGCAAGCGCAAGGCTTCTGGCTCGATGCTATATGTTCCTGCTGTCGAAACAACCGCACTAAAGCTGCCATTATTTTGCACTTGGGGGCGCAAGACGATAGTTGGCACGGCAGTATTCCGAATGGTGATATTGGCAAACGGAAAGGGAACAGACCAATCGTGCAGCATGACGACCCGACCCGAAATGATGGGCAGGTCAGGTTGCATAAGAAAGGTAGGAATCCTAACAAGGTCGCTTGTTACTTCAATCGTCGCGGAGGTTGGAGAAAATGTGGTGGATGAACTTATCCCAGAGCTACCACCAATGCGGCGTGGAATCACCGTGAATACGCCTGTTGTTACATTCGAGAACAAATATGCTCCACTAGAGCTTGCGCTTACAACATCAATTGTCGTGCCAGAGCTATTGACAAGGCGCAGCTCTACGCCACTGAGCGTACCAATCAATGTAGAAGCCGTTGCGGGCAAGACGACGTTTCCCGTGAGGCTAAATCGCCCGCGCACTTGTGAGTATGCGTCGTTGTGAGAAATGCACAGTGCAACGCCTATAACGAGCATCGCTACAAGCGATGCGAGGTATTTGTGATGAAAAGTATTGAATTGAGAAGACATGATAAGTGTTCCTTTCCGAAAGCATCGTTGTTGGGGGTAATCTCAAAAAAACGCTACCAAGGAATGCAGTTCGGGTGCTGTGAAGCGACAAATAAATGCTGGCAATAGACTCAAGAGATGAGCATTGCACTCGGCAAATTTCGTCAATTTTTGTGAACTGGGAAAGTGCTAAAAAGTACATTTCTCGCATGACTAAAAGTCATAGTGTTCTTGCTCTGCAACGGTTTGGAAAGCTCGTGTTTACGCTTTTGCTTTGCCTTGTCTGGTGGTGGATTGCAAGGTGTATTTTTTGTGTATGTTCTGTGTATTTTCGGCAGGTTTCAAACAGACAAAAGCCGTCTCACAATCGGTATTGCGAGGCGGCTCTGAAATTGTCATCAAAAACGTGCTACCCAAAAACGTGCTATCGCCCCAGTTGCACAGCACCACCGCACCCACGCTCCACACCTGCGGGCTGCGCCGAAAGTTTCGGACTAAGGTACGGAATACCAAGCGAAAGCCCGCGCAATATAAAAAGCACCGCAATCGCTGCTGTTGCAACAGGAACAAAACGATGTGTCTGCGAAAAAATACGAAAGGAATTGCCCGAAAACCGCGCTACTACTGCTACGCCGAGCATTGCAGGAATCGTCCCCAGTCCGAAGAGCGTCATCGAAAGCGTTGCTTCCTGCAATGTGCCAGAAAGTGCCGCCACTGCCAGTGCCATATACACAAACCCGCATGGCAACAAGCCATTGACCATACCGAGCAGAAATTGTGCGTTCATAGTGCGCGAAGAAAGCAAGTCTCCCATTTGCTTGCGAAGTTTTCCCAGAAAGCGAGCAATGACAGGCGTTGCAGAGATTTTTCCTTGCAAAGATTTTGGTAAAAACACACTCACCAGCATTCCTGCACCAATACTGATAGAAAGCCACTCCTGCGCACCGTGAATATCAAACAACATTGCCCCAAAGACCAGTTTTGATGCGCCCAAGAGCAGACCAAGCACGGAATAGGTGAAGGTTCTGCCAAGATTATACACAACCTTTCCTGCAAGGAATGATGCGGTGTTCAGGCTTTTTTGATTCAGCGCAAGCGTAAGCGCGCCACACATCGCTACGCAATGGAAGCTCCCTGCAAAACCCAGTATGAATGCGGCTGTGAGCATAGTTTTTGGTCGAATACTTTCGTTACGCGGCTGGAAATTCGACAATAAACGTCGCGCCTTGTCCAAGCGCACTTTCGCACCACACCGCACCATTCATTACCAAGACCAACTGCTTGACAATCCACAAACCCAGCCCCGTTGAGGGTTCGCCACCAGTTGGCTTTGCCGATAAGCGCGTGAATTTTTGAAAGAGATGTTTGCTATCTTCTTCTGAAATGCCTGGACCAGAATCACGAATCGCAATCCGAATGAGCCGTGATTGCTCGTGTTTCCGTGCCTCAACATTGACCCATACCTGCGAATTTGGCTCGGAATACTTTACCGCATTCGAGAGCAAATTGTCCAAGACCCGCAGAAAAGCGTGGCTGTCGGCAATAAATTCTTTTGGCGCTTTCTTTGCAATCTCCAAATTGACCGTGATATTTTTCATCAGCGCACGAGAGGAATACGCATCGCAAATATGTTCAATCATACTCGTTTCTATCGGATTGAGTTTGAGCGACGCACTGACAAAATCTATCTGTCCAACTTCCAGCATTTCTTCAATGAGCGTGGTCATATGCGAGGCGGAATCAAGAATATCGGCAGAAATGCGTTGGAGCTTTGCTGGTTGGAGTTTTGCTGTTTCTCCTTTTTCCACGTACATACTCACAATTTCTGCCGATGCGCGAATGCCTGTCAAAGGATTACGGAGGTCGTGCGCGGCGATAGCGAGAAAATCATTTTTTTCTTGATTGAGGCGAATCAAATGCTGTGTGCGTTCAATGACGCGCTCTTCCAGCGTTTTGTTCAACTCTTCAATGCGTTTTCGCGCCGCAACACGCTCGGAAACGTCTCGAATAACCGCAACGCCAAAGGTTACGCCGTGCAGACTCGTTTTCGAGACCGATATTTCTGCTGGAAATTCTTCCCCATTCGCCCGCAACACCGTGAACTCCATATCTCCGCCCATAGCCCGCACCGTTGTGCCGTGTTGAAAATAATTGGTCAAATGTTTTTGGTGCTGCGCGTGGACTGTGTGCGGAATAAATCGCTCCAATGTTTGATTCAACACCGATTCCTCCGTGCAGCCAAAAATTGTTTCTGCTGCTTTGTTGAAGAGCAAAATTTTAAATTCGTCGTCCACAACAATAATCGCATCGTTGATGTGCGAGAGGATGCTTTGCAACAAATTTTGTGTTGCAGATTTATCTAAGGCAATCATAGAAAAAGGAGATTTGGAGCATGATAGGAAAAGGATGTTCTCAGTGTTTGAAGTACCGCCGCTTATTCAACAGTCCACACATCTTCCGACTCAAAGAGCGCGTCAATACTGGGCTGGAATGGCACATCGTGGCTATACCTTGCTTTGTCGGCATCGGCTTGGGCGTATAATTCTTCTTCGTAGCACGACCGCTCTTTTGCGAAAAACACACCCACAGGTCTCGGAAAATAAGGATTTGTGCCAATTCCTGCAATAATTTTTGCAAGATTCAGACTCGTTTCGTCATAGACAAGTGCGTCATTTGCGGAATACGCGCCGCCCTCAAGCTCGATAATACGCGGTTCTACGCCGTCGAGCTGTATTGCTTTGGAATTATTTTCACCAAACAAAAGCGGCTTGCCATGCTCAACGTATAGCGTATTTTCTGGCTTCGTGGCTTTTTCGGTAAATTCTTCAAACGCGCCATCGTTGAACACAACGCAGTTTTGATATATCTCCAAAAATGATGTGCCTTTGTGCGCCGCGCCGCGTCGTAGCATTGCTCCAAGGTGCTTCAAATCTCGGTCGAGTGTGCGAGCAACAAACGACGCTCCCGCGCCAAGCGCGAGCAATGCTGGGTCGAAGGGATAATCGGGCATTCCTTGTGGCGAGGATTTTGTAACCTGACCATGCTGCGAGGTCGGTGAATACTGCCCTTTGGTCAATCCGTAAATTTGATTATTGAACAGCAAAACATTCACATCAATATTCCGCCGCAGCAAGTGTATCGTGTGATTCCCGCCAATACTGAGCGCGTCGCCATCGCCCGTAACGACCCAGACCGACAAATCAGGGCGAGCAATTTTCAAACCCGACGCAACTGCCGCCGGACGACCGTGAATCGTGTGGAAGCCGTAGGTGTTGATGTAGTACGGAAAGCGGCTTGAACAGCCGATTCCCGACACAAACACGATGTTTTCACGCGGTACACCAAGCTCAGGCAAGACCTTTTGCACCTGCGCCAAAACAGCGTAATCGCCGCATCCCGCGCACCAGCGAACACTACAGGATGGCTTCAAATCTTGCATTGTGAAAGGCATTGCTTTTTTGTTGTGCGTCACAACATCAGCAATCGCGCCATTGAAAGGGTAGGTGGACATGATAGGTGCGGGTTTTGAGTTTTGAGCGGTACGTTTTGAGTGGTACGTTTTGAGTGGTACGTTTTGAGTGGTACGTTTTGAGTTTCACTTCCATCTGCGGTCATTGTAAAGCAAGCTGAGTGCGGTATTTATCGGTATTCCTCAGACGGAAGTCTTTGGATTGAAGCCCGTTGGAAGCCTCTTTTTTCAGAATAAACCGCCCAACTGCCGTGTGCAGATGCTCGTTTGCAGCAACCAGATTCTGCGTCCAGCGTGTAACGGTGTGCATTTCAGCGATGGTTTGTCCCGTCGCGCTGGCAATCGTTTCGATGTTGCTGGCAATACTGCTGCTGGTTCGCGCTTGCTGTTCGCTGGCTGCTGCGACTTGCGAAATAAGCTCAGACACCGCTCCGGTGCGATTGATGATGTTCGTCAGAGCTTGTTTTGCGCGGGAAGCAGCTTGTTTTCCGCCTTCGACGCGCTCGCGTCCTTCGTGCATCACGCTTACAGCCTTGTTGGTTTCTTGCTCAATGCGCGTGAGCATCGTCGAAATTTCCTTCGTGGCTTTGGTGGTGCGCTCGGCGAGTTTGCGCACTTCGTCGGCAACCACGCCAAAACCTTTGCCCGCTTCTCCCGCGCGAGCCGCTTCAATGGCTGCGTTCAGGGCAAGCAAGTTTGTTTGGTCGGCAATTTCGGTAATGGCATCGGTAATGCGTCCAATCTGCTCGCTGGATTTTCCCAACGCCTCAATATCGCGGGCGGACTGCAAGACCACTTCCGCAATGCCGTTCATGCTCACAATCGTTTCTTCCACAATCGAACCGCCCAATCGCGCTTCAGAGCTTGCTTCGGCGGCTTCGTTGGCGGCTTCGGTGCAGTTCTGGCTATTCGATGCGCTGGTTGCGCTCATCTGCTCGACCGCGCCCGCTACTTGCTGCGTGTGGTCTGCTTGAGATTCCATCGCTGCTTGAACGTGGCTGTTTACCTCGCTGAGGTTTCCGCTCACTTCCGCAATCGCGCCCGCCGCTTCATACACGCGCCCCACGATGCCGTGAATATGCCGCACCGTGCCGTTAATGCTTTCTGCAAGGCGCGTCATCTCATCATTCTCTCCGTCGTCGCCAAGATTGGCAAACTCAATCGTTAAATCGCCATCGGCAAATTTTTTCATTTCTCGTTGAATAGCTTCCACGCTGACTTTCAAGTATTGATGCTGTTGCGCGGCGTGTCGTCCGGCTTGCTCGGCGGCACGTTTTTGTGTTTCGAGGTCGTCGTTCATAGATACCATGCGCTCTGTGGCTTCTTCGGCATTTCTGCGAGCGCGGACGGCGAGATTGATGGCGTGTCGTTGCTGGGTTTCTGCCATTGCCGCAAACATGAAGAGCGCGACAATAAAGGCGGGATTGGAAAAGACATTCACGAGCGTCAGCATTTTCGCGTCGTAGAGAAGCGGTAAGCTCATGCCGTACAATTCCAACACGTTAAAAATGGCAATTTCCACGAGCGTTATTCCCACCCAAAAAATGCCAATACTTCGCCCCGCCATGAGCGTTGCCGAAATCGGTGCAACCGCGCACCATGCAACCAAGACCGAATGCGCTCCACCGCTCATCAGCACGAGCAGGGCAATGACCCAAAAGTAGATAAATGCGAGATTGTGTGCGGCGTGGAGCAGTTTTCCTTTGCCCACAAAATGCAGCGACAACAATGCCTGAACCCCGCCGACAATCAGGGCGAGAGCCGAATACGGATTGCCAAAAAGCACTAGATTTTGCAAGCCGTAGCCAATAGCAAGGAAGCACGTTACGAAGGTGCTGGCAACGATAACTCTGGCAATACGATAGGCAGTCGGCGTGGCTTTAAGCCCGTCGGGAACGCGCGTATCCAGAAAATCGCTTATGTGTTGGTAAGAGAACATCACAAACCTTGAGAAATAGCGTAAAAGAAAAGAATTTGCACAAGCAGGTGAATTGTCTATGGGACGACGATAAAATAAATGTGCGATTGCTCTTCATTGGTGGCACAGACATTCTTGTCTGTGAGTATTCAAAGCCGCATCAGGACTCACAGACAAGAATGTCTGTGCCACTAAAATCTAAAACAACAACACTTTCTTTTTTAACCGTTCCTATGGCTGAAGTCACAGCGAGGAAATTGCTTGCTCATGCGCCAGATAATCACGCACAAACACCGTGACTTCTTCAGCTTTGAAGGGCTGCCCCGTCGTTTTGGTCAATGATGCCATACGCACGGCGCATTCGGACTGAAGCACACGAGCGAGCTGACCAGAATTGAGTTCTGCAACAACAACGTGGTCGTATTTACTGAAGAGTTCTTTGAGGTACTTTTGAAAGGGAAACAATACCCGCAAATGCAGGTGTGCTGCGCTTACGCCTGTTTCCATAAGTTTCACCGTCGCCTCACGAAGCGCACCAAATGTACCGCCCCAGCCAATGAGCAGCACCGAACCTGTTTCATTACCAAAAACCTTCGCAGGCTTGATTTCGCGGCTGATACCAGCTATTTTGTGCGCTCGCGTTTTCACCATTTCGGCGTGGTTGCTGGGGTCTTGGCTGACTGCGCCTGTGTCTTTGTCTTTTTCCAGCCCGCCAATTCTATGCTCTAGCCCTTTTGTGCCAGGAATTGCCCAATCCCGCGCAAACGTGATTTCATCGCGCAAGTAGGGCGAAAACTCAAAGGCATTGGTCGCAAATTCTATCGGAATGTCCGTCAAATCTTGCTCGCGTGGGATTTTGAAGGGTTCCGAGCCGTTGGCAAGCGTCGCATCGGTCAGCACAATCACGGGAGTACGGTACTTCAAGGCAATTCGCGCCGCTTCGTAGCTCATCGTGAAGCAGTCGGCGGGCGATTCGGGCGCGAACACAGGCAAAGGAGCCTCGCCGTGCCGCCCGTAGAGAGCTTGGTACAAGTCCGCTTGCTCGGTTTTGGTGGGCATTCCCGTACTTGGTCCAGCGCGTTGCACATCCACGATAACGAGTGGCAATTCTGCCATCACCGCAAGCCCGATTGCTTCTGTTTTCAAGGACATTCCAGGACCGCTCGTGGCAGTGGCGGCAAGGCTTCCACCGAAGGACGCGCCGAGCGATGCAGCAATGGCGGCAATTTCATCTTCCGCTTGAAAGACCTGCACCCCGAAACGCTTGTATTGAACAAGGGTTTGGAGAATATCGCTTGCGGGCGTAATCGGATAGCCGCCGAAAAACAAGGGAAGACGCGCCTTCTGAGCCGCCGCAATCAAGCCAAGCGCGACGGCGACATTGCCCGTCAAACTCCGATAGCGTCCGCTTTCGAGGTGCGCTGGGCGAATGAAAAACTTTTCTGTCAGAATTTCGGTGTTTTCTGCACAATTCCAGCCCGCTTGCAACGCTAGAATATTCGCCTCCATGATGTTCGGCGTTTTTGCAAATTTCTCTCGAACCCAAGCAATGGTCGGCTCCAGCGACTGCGAAAAAAGCCAATAGACCATACCCAAGGCAAAGAAATTTTTCACGCGCTCTGTTTGTTTTGTTGATAAACCGCATTCCTTCACCGCAAGCCCTGAAAGGCGCGTCAAATCAAGCGAAACAACGTTATACGCACAAAGCGACGTGTTTTCAAGTGGGTTTTCTTTGTAGTCCGCCAAGCGCAGATATTTTTCGGAAAACCCCGCCGTATTCGCAAGAATCGTCCCGCCTTTGCGCACCGACGGCAGCGAAACCTTGAGAGCGGCTGCATTCATCGCCACAAGGAAATCGCAGGCATCGCCAGAGGAAAAGATGTTTTCCGCGCCAAAATGAACCTGAAAACTGCTCACACCGCCCGTCGTTCCTTCGGGTGCGCGGATTTCCGATGGAATATCGGGCATCGTTCTGAGGTCGTTCCCCACGCGAGCAACAGACGAAGCAAACTGCGCACCAATGAGTTGAATGCCATCGCCAGAATCGCCTGCAAAGCGCACGATTGCTTCTTTTCGTGGAAAGGTTGTTTTCATGGTGTTGTAGCAAAAATGGATTATTTCGTTTGTACGCGGCAGGTAGAAATGCCAAACGGCGCGTACGCTGGACACCAGCGCATAAAGGCAGTGGCAATCGGAACAGCGGCGATTGCACCCCACCACGATTGAAAGTACACACCTGCTGCTGCGATTGCTACGCCAGCAATGATGCGGATTGCACGGTCGGTATTGCCTACATTTGCAGTCATAATTACTTCTCCTAAAAGTGTGTTGTATGGTGAAAAAATAAACATAAAATTGTTCAACTGAAGTTCCAACTTCAGTATAGATTTACAGATTTAGAGATTCACTTGCGATTCTTTGTAATAGCCTTGCCCGCCAGCATTGACATCCAGCGAAATCACCCAGAAGCCGCTTGGAAGCTCGCTAAGGGGAATGTATTGTTTGCCATTACTGCCGATGTTCACAAAAAACACTTTGTCCATCGTGGATTCGGACGGGCGAAAGAACGTAATTTTTCCCGAAACATCGCCAGAAGCAAGGAATGATGCGGGATATGAGACTTCGAGCATTGTCGCATCGCTGCTGACTTTCCACGAAAGCGATTCCTGCAATGCCTCTGCGCGATAGGAATTATCTATCTTTGATTGAAAATTCACACCGTCCTCGTAATGCCGCTTGCTGACGAGTTCCACCTTCTGCGTAAAGGTAAAGCCCACAACGGCGAGCGTTCCAATAGCGAAGGTGCTGTACACACCGATAACGCCAAGCAACCACGCGCGACCAGATTTTTTTTTGTCATTTGCTTGTTGTTGAAGATTTTCTTGCGGTTCGACTTGAAATTGCGTTTCCATGTTCGCGCTCCGATGATTTGGAGATGAGGTAAAATTTGGGTTTTGGTAAAAATTCTGGCAACAGAGTGAGTCGTATTTTTTTGGACGCAGATGAAGATGATTGAATTGATGAAGATGATGAAAGAGCAGAAAACATTACCTATACAGACACATTTTTCAAATCATCTTCATCAATCAAATCATCTTCATCTGCGTCCCTCATTGCTTTACGAGACATCAACGCTACAACATCACTTCTCTGGCGCGAGGAACGTCGTTTCTTTCTCGCGGACAAGTTTTCCATTTTCAAAGACACCAAATTTCACGGTGTTATACGCGCCATGAAGTTCGGTTTTGGGAATCGAAACAAAGCAGCGACCATGCTGAACGCTTTGTGGCTTTAAGTCGGCATAGTCCGAAAGCGGCTGTATCACAGCGTTTGCGGGCGAGAGAACGCGCAACTCCACGTTTTTATCCGAAAAGGTTTTGTTGATAAGCTGAATCGTGAAAAAGTTTGCAATGCGGTCATTGCCGACGGTTTGGTACAGCGTCCCAGGCTGGCGCATAATGATGCTTTCCATGTCGGGACGAATCGCAAAGAGCGTAACGAGGAGCGTTACAAGCACCGACCAGACCGTGATGTAGCCTTTGACGCGGGTTGTGAGGTGATTGGACACGCCAGAGCGAATCGCATTCAAGGACGTGTAGCGAACCAGTCCCGTCGGTTTTTTAATTTTCGTCATCACCGAATCGCAAGCATCTATGCAGGCTGTACAGTTCACGCACTCAAGCTGAATGCCGTTGCGAATGTCAATACCCGTCGGACAGACGTTCACGCATTGGTGGCAGTCAATACAATCGCCGCGTGCGTCGGTAGAAGTGCCTGTTTTATCAGCTTTGGAAGGCTTTCTGCGTGGTTCGCCGCGCTTAAAATCGTAGGTTACGGCAATGGTATCGGCATCCACCAGCGCAGATTGGAAGCGTCCGTAGGGACACGCTACCAAGCACACCTGCTCGCGGAAGTGCGCAAATACGCCATAGAACAAACCCGCAAAGACTGTCATCGCTGCTAAACCGCCAATGTGGTTTCTGGGATTATCAGAAATTATTTTGAAAAGCTCTTCTGTGCCAATCACGTAGGACAAAAACAAGTTGGAAATCACCCAAGCAATACCGATGTAGATGGCGTGTTTGCTCACTTTTTTGACAATCTTTTTTGTTGTCCAAGATGCTTTGTCGAGCGCGATTCGTTCACGCGCATTTCCCTCAATCCAAAACTCAATTCTGCGATACACCTGTTCCAAAAATATCGTTTGCGGACACGCCCAGCCACAGAAAATACGCCCCCAGACAGCCGTAAAGACAGCAATACTCACGATTGCGGTTATCATCGTCAGAACGAGCAAGTAAAAATCCTGCGTCCAAAATACCACACCAAACAGGATAAATTTCCGTTCCAGAACATTGAACAACATAAGCGGATTTCCCTGAATACGCACAAACGGCGCACCGAAGAAAAACGCCAGAAGCACGATAGATGCTAGGCTGCGAGCATTTGTAAAGATTCCTTCTGGTTTTTGGGCATAGACCCATTTGCGCGTCCCGTCGGGGTTCACGCTGGCGAGTTCGTTACGAAAGGTCTGATTTTCTTCGTGAATTTGTTCTGCTGCTCTTTGCGATGCTGCTTGCCGAGCATTCGCATTCAGAACGGGGAGCGGGATTTCATGCAGCGTTTCCATTGTTGTAGGTGGATGTTGTTTGGTGGTATGAGAAAATTCAGTTGGTATTCCCGTCCTATCGTTTCTGAACGGTAGAACGGGTTTTCCAGAAAGATAATCGTCGTGAAACCCGTTCTACGGCTCGGAAGCCGTAGGACGGGAAGAGCGTTATTGCTTGTATTCTTTTTCGACAGCCATATCAACTGCTTTTGGGTCGGGCGGATTTGTGCCATGCAGCGACAAAATAAAACTTGCTATCTGAAGCACTTTCTCATCGGGAATGGGCGTGTTGTTGCCATATGGCAGCATACCTTTTTCGGGATAGCCGTGCTTGATGCTTGCCACAATTGAATCCAGCGAATTGCCATGAATCCAGTAGTCATTGGTGAGATTTGGTCCCACCAAACCGCCGCCATCGGGGCGATGGCAGGTGTGGCAAAGCTGTTCGCCATTGTACATTTTTTTGCCTTCCGCAAGATTCGCCGCATCGGTAAAAGCAACGAGTTTCACGTTTGATTCGGGCTTTTTCTCGGCAAGTTTGTACTTCGTTTTTGCTTCTTCGACTTCTTGCGCATATTCCTGACGCATCACATCGCCTTTGCCAACAACGTGGTATTGAATCATGTACGCAATACCGAAAATAATTGTGAAATAGAAACCGTAGATCCACCAGCGCGGGAGATTATTATCAAACTCCTTGATTCCATCGGCTTCGTGGTTCGCCATCGGATGTTCTTGATATTGAGCCATTGTTGTAGTCCTGAAAAATGATTGATTGTTTTTTTTGATAAATGGTTAGTTCCAATGGATTCCATCATCGCCCTCAAGCGGCAAGCGTGATATTTGCTCAACCGTTGTTTTGCTCATGCGCAGCACATAAATTATCATGCCGACAAAAACAGCGAGAAACAAGAGCATGGAAATAATTGCGTAGGTTTCCACGCCGACAATGGATTGTAAAACATTCTTGTACATGGCGTATTTCCTTGATTTGTGATTGTTTGTTATTGGCACACGATAAATTTTCTTCAATAGTGGCACAGACATTCTTGTCTGTGAGTATTGGTGAGGGTTTCAGGACGAAGAACACAGACAGGAATGTCTGTGCCACTGAAGCCTGATTATATCTACGATTCAAAGATTGTACCGTGTGCAAAAATTCTGAAATCTATTTCATCGAAGAACTTGCTTTCTCCTGCGGACCTTCCAATTCCTCGCGCGGAGCTTTTTTGATGTCCGTGCCAAGACGCTGCAAGTACGCAATGAGCGCGACAATTTCGCGGTCGGGAGCCACATCCGCGCCTGTTTGCTTCAAGCCTTCGGCAACAGTTTTTGCTTGCGCTTGCATATCCGCCATTGCTTGTTTTTCGTAGCCTTCGGGATATGGCACACCCAAGCGGCGCAGCGTGATGATTTTCCCTTCGATGCCATACTGATTCACTTTCGCATCCGCAAGCCAGTCGTACTGCGGCATAATCGAACCGGGCGAGATTTTCTGCGGGTTCATAAAGTGCATATAGTGCCACGAATCAGGATATTTTCCGCCGACGCGATGCAAATCTGGTCCCGTCCGCTTCGACCCCCACAAAAACGGATGGTCATAGACAAATTCACCCACTTTAGAATACTCCCCATAGCGCACCGTTTCTGAGCGGAACGGACGAACCATTTGCGAATGACAGCCCACGCAACCTTCTTTGATATACACATCGCGCCCTTCGATTTCAAGCGGTGTGTAGGGCTTTACGCTGGAAATTGTTGGAATGTTTGATTTCACAAGCATCGTCGGAATGTACTCCACCACTCCGCCGATGACAACGGCGATTAACGAGAAAATTGCAAGTTTGATTGGCTGTCCTTCCAAAACGCGGTGCCAGTACGTGCCTTTTGGGTCTTCGTGCAGCAATGCTGCGGCTTGCGCTTCTTCGTTGGCAACGAGCGAACCCGCTTTGGCAGTTTTGTAAAAATTATAGACCGCCGCACACGCGCCAATGATGTACAACGTGCCACCAACCGCACGAATAGCGTACATCGGGATAATTTGCGTAACGGTTTCGAGGAAGTTCGGATAGCGCAACAAACCTTCTTGCGTGAACTCTTTCCACATCAAACTTTGCGTAATTCCGCCCCAATAAATCGGAATTGCGTAGAACACGATACCAAGTGTTGCAGCCCAAAAGTGGAAGTTTGCCAATTTTTTCGAGAATAATTCCGTTTTGTAAATGCGCGGAAAAATGTAGTACAGCGCACCAAACGCCAAGCCGCCATTCCACGCTAACGCGCCGACGTGGACGTGCGCAATCACGTAATCTGTGTAGTGCGTGATTGCGTTTACATTTTTCAGCGACATCATTGGTCCTTCAAACGTGGACATTCCGTATGCCGTTACGCCAACGACCATAAATTTCAGCACGGGGTCTTCGCGCACTCGGTCCCATGCGCCGCGCAGGGTCATCAGCCCGTTAATCATGCCGCCCCACGATGGCGCAATGAGCGCGAAAGAAAAGACCGTTCCGAGCGATTGCGTCCAATCAGGCAGGGCTGTGTACAAGAGGTGGTGCGGTCCCGCCCAGATGTACATGAAAATCAACGCCCAAAAGTGAATAATGGACAAACGGTATGAAAACACTGGACGGTTCGCCGCTTTCGGAATAAAGTAGTACATCATGCCCAGAAACGGCGTTGTAAGGAAGAATGCAACGGCATTGTGTCCGTACCACCATTGCACAAGAGCATCCTGCACACCCGCATAAAAGCTATAACTTTTGAGAAATGTTACGGGAAGTTCAAGGGAATTCACGACGTGCAACAGCGCGACGGTGAGGAAGGTAGAAATGTAAAACCAAATGGCAACGTACAAATGTTTTTCGCGGCGTTTGAAAATTGTGCCGAGCATATTTGCGCCAAACGCCACCCAGACAAGCGTAATTGCGATGTCGATGGGCCACTCCAATTCAGCATATTCTTTGCTTGTTGTAATGCCAAACGGTAGTGTTAATGCGGCAGACACGATGATGAGCTGCCAACCCCAAAAGTGCAGTTTACTCAGCACATCACTGAACATCCGCGCCTTGCACAAACGCTGCAATGAATAATACACGCCAACAAAAATGGCATTACCCGCAAAAGCGAAAATGACCGCGTTGGTGTGCAATGGGCGCAAACGACCGTAGGAAAGCTGTGGCAGCATATTCAAAAAGCTCGGAAACACGAGCTTGAGAGCCACAATCAGCCCCACCAAAAAGCCAACAATACCCCAAACAAGCGTAGCAATGCCGAAATCGCGTACTATCTTGTTGTCGTAGTGGAATGTTTCTACGTTGGACGACATATCCTTCTCCTTCAAAAAAAATAGAATGAATTATTTCAAAAATGTTGTTCAATCATAAGTAGTCAGGTCAGGATTTTTTTTGGACGCAGATGAAGATGATTAAATTGATGAAGATGATGAAAACGAAAAAACATTAAAGACAGATGGAGTATGCATTTACTCTTTTATTTTCATCAATCTCATCATCTTCATCAATTTAATCATCTTCATCTGCATCCCCTCATCATTGCTGAAACCTGACCAGTTTACCATCAATCTTTATCATCAACCAACACCCGCAAAGCAGGTGTATCGCGGTCTTCGTACTGCCCCGACTTTACCGCCCAGATGAACGCACCCAAAAATGTAAGTGCGAAAGCAAGACTGAATCCGACGAGCATAAAAACGAGTTCATTTGGCATGATTGCACCTGTTTGGTAATAAAAAGCTAGATTTTACGCCACTTTGCGGCAAGCTGCACCGCTCCCGTGCTGAAGCCGACTACCGTTGCGTTGCTAATCGGCATCAGAATCGCGCTCACAAGCGGCGAGAGCCAACCCATAACGGCAAAGGTCAAACCGACAACGTTGTACACAACCGAAATCCAGAACGCGCCAATAATGATGCGCTTTGCAAGGCGTGAAAAGCTGATAAAATCGTGCAAGCGGTGGAGTTGTTCCGACGCGAGAACGGCATCGCAAGCGGGCGAAAAAAGTGCCGTTTCTTCTGCAAGCGCGATTCCGACATCGCTTTGCTTCAATGCGCCCGCATCGTTCAAGCCGTCGCCAATCATCATCACGTGCGCCCCGCTTGCCTGTAAGTCGCGCACTGCCTCAAGTTTGTCGTGTGGTGTTTGGTAAAAACGCATCGTGCGCTCGTTTGGGAAAAGGTCTGCCAAACGTTCTTTTTCGCGGTCGTTGTCGCCTGAAAGCAAGAATACATCAGCTTTTTGGCGAAGATTGTCAAATAAGTTTTTCAAACCGCTCCGATACTCGCTTTGCACCAAAAACTCACCTTTGTACTCGCCATCAATGCTGCAATGCACCGACGAGCCAGATTTTGTGCGGTTTTGAGCAGATTGACCAAGTTGCTTTGAGCGCACCGCTTCGCAAAACAACAGTTCATGCGAGCAATGTTCTTCGATAAATTCTGCCGTTCCGAGCGCAACCCCACGTCCCGCAACCATGCACGAAACCCCACGCGACGGCACTTCCAGCACATTTTCAACAACGAAATTCTCCGACGGATTGATGTAGGAAAACGCCTGCACAATGCCGCGAGCAAGCGGATGCTGCGAGTGATGCAGCGCGAGGGCGCATAGTTCCTGCTCTTCCGTCGAAAGCCGCTTGCCCGAATACCGAACCGCGCTTTTTTGTGATGTGGTCAATGTGCCAGTTTTATCGAAAACCATAGCATTGATGCGGCTGAGGTCGAGAACGACGGACGTGTTTTTGAGATAAAAACCCGCTTTGCCAAAGATTTTTAGCGTCCAACCAAGCGCGAAAGGCGCAGCTAGTGTCATCGCGCAGGGGCAAGCAACCACGAGAACAGCAGTAGCGGCGTTCAGCGCAGTTTCCCAATGCGGCAACCACGCAAAAAAGGCAATCGCGGCAAGGGCAAGCGTAAAGGCTGTGAAATATGCTCCGAAGCGGTCTGCAACGTTTTCCAGCGCGTTTTTTTCGTGCTTTTTGAATGCCTCGTTATTCCACAGCGAGGTGAGGTAACTTTGCGAAACTTCCTTCGCGCTCACCATTTCGAGCGTTGTGCCAAGCACTCGCCCGCCTGCATACACACGGCTTCCCTGCACAACTTCGACGGGCGCGGATTCGCCCGTAACAAAGCTGTAATCAATATGCCCGACGCTCGATTTCAGAATGGAATCCGTCGGAATCAGCTCTTTATTGCGAATGATAAGACGCTCGCCAATATTCAATTCCGAGAGCGGAATCGTGGTTTCATTGCCTGACTTTTTCACCGCAACGGCAATCGGGAAATATGAGGTATAATCGCGGTCGAAGGAGATAGTATCGAAGGTTTTTTGCTGAAATAATCGCCCAATGAGCAGCAAAAATACCAGTCCTGAAAACGAATCCAGATAGCCACTCGTAGAGCCGTGCGCAATTTCCACCACGCTGCGAACAAAAAGCGCGAGAATGCCCAATATAATCGGAACATCAAGATTGACGCGCTTTTGAGCGATACTTTGCCAAGCAGAGCGGAAGAAATCCGACGCGGAATAGAACAGCACTGGCAAAGCAAGCGCGATGCTGGCATAGCCAAACAAGCGGCGAAGCGGCTCGGAAAGCTCTCCGCCCACAGCGAGATATTCGGGAAAGCTAAAAATCATCGTGTTCGCAACAGCAAAACCTGCAATGCCAATTTTGAGATATTGCGAGGTTTGATGCGCCTTCTGCGGCATTGTGCTTTTCGCGCTCGTGAGATTTTGCAAATGCAATTCTGGCTCGTAGCCAAGCGTGGTGAGGAGTTCCACGAGATTACGCAAAGAAAGCTGCTGTGGTTGGAACGCAATCGCCACGTTTTTTTGCATAAAATCCACCCGCGAGGAAATCACGCCGTCGTTCAGTTTGTGGAGCTTTTCCAAGAGCCAGAGGCACGATGTACAGTGGATTTGCGGCAAATGAAAGCTCACCCGCGCCAAGGTTTCGCTGGAAAATTCCAAGAGTTTTGCGGCAACATTTGTATCATTCAAGTAATCAAAGCGGCTTCGTTGCTTGATATTGTGCAAATTTTTGAAGGAAATTCCTGCGTGGTCGTTCAAATCGTAGTAGGTGCAGAGATTATTGTCGCGCAAAATCTGATAGACCGATTTACAGCCTTCGCAGCAAAACGAATAACCGTCCTCGTGGATGTGCGCATGGGAACAGGCTTCCCCGCAGTGGTGGCATTGCGTAGCGTTTGCATTGATTGCATGAGTTGTTTGCGGCGAAGTTTTCATTTTATTTCAGAATAAAGATTACTTTGTCTTAAATTACTTTTATACATTCTCTTCCAGAACTTTTGCAAAATACGCGGAGTGCGGAATGTATTTCGCGTATTTACTGGCTTCTGGCGTGATTGCGGAATACATTCCGCACTTCAAGACGCTCGGTTGCCACAGTCCTAACTAAAGAAAGCTACTTAGTTCTGCTTTATTTCATATTTAAGACTAAAATATCATAATTTACTATAGTAGTCAAGTTTTTTTTAATTTTTTTTATGACTCACAGAGTTTATTCTTAGGAAGGCTCAAAAATTAAATGGATAAACTTCAACAATATTTAGTGGCACAGACATTCCTGTCTGTGCGTGTTGGTGCGGGCTTCAGGCGACGA
>RDXM01000037.1 GCA_004292595.1 Candidatus Kapaibacterium sp.
TATTTCTTGCTTCGATTGATTCATATGCAGATTCTCGTAGATTGTGTATCTTTCGCCTTCGGTGAAATGTCGGTACATACGCTGTGCCTTTCGTTGGTGGATGACTCTTGGTCGGGTTGCTGCCAAGATAGGCATTTCACCGAACTTTTTATCATATCAACGTTTCGCACTTACTACTTGAATTCAAGATAAAACCTGAATTACGTGGTACAATCTTGATTTCTACCGTTTCAGATATACCAAATGTTATCCGCCACAGCAAAGCGGTCTTGGTATTGAAGAAATTCCGACAATCGGCGGACAGCATCGGATATACTTAATTCTTGTGCGAATATCAAACCAGCATGGTGCTTGCCTTGCTGAATGAAGTCTATATGCAGCGCGGTAAAATCTGGAATGTCATACGTGAAAAAAGTGAAGCCGTGTGTGGCGGCATACTCCAAATGTTCCGCGTCGGAAAGTCCTTTCCTGCCAAGTTCTTCGATGTGCATAATTTCTACGCCGCGAAGGCGGAGAGCCGTAACTATGCCGTATGGAATGTGTTCATCACACAGTAGAGCAATCTTCATGCCGCCACACCTACCTTTAGTCGCTCTTGCTGCAAAGCGCGTCCTTCCTCATACATTCGGGAACGCTCTTCTAAAAATGCTTCGATTTCTTCACGATTATCGTGAAAATATGCGGCGGCGGCAAGGATTTGAGCGGGGCGGACACTTGGGTAGTAGTGTGCAAGCTCTTCAATCGTAACACCTTGCTTGATATAGGCTGCAATCGTGGAAACTTCAATCCGTGTGCCGTCTATACGTGGTCTTCCGCCACACGTACCGTCAGTTCTAATAATATGGGGATAGGGATTCATCGGTTTTTCTATGATTTTTCATGGACAAATAAGATTTTATGCCATTTCTAATATTGCTATCTGTGGTACTGAAGATTTTTCCACGTAAGGCATGATACTCACTTTATAGCCTGTTTCGACAAGTTTCTCTATGGCAAATTCCGATGCACATTCAATAACAGGGTACATCATTTCTTCATCCGACACAGAAACGTGTACCCAAATATCATTTTCGCTTTCGGGCGAAGTGTTCATCGAAAGCAAGCGGACAGAAGGAAACGCGGCTTTCACAACATCGAAGAGTTCATCAGCTAATTCGCGGTGTTTTCTGGTAACGTTCATGGTGTTTGCTCCAAGTAGGTAGTGAGAGAGTTGTAAAATACTTTTGCTTCTTTCAGTTGTTTGGCAACAATACTTTTCGAGATGGATTCTTCTCTGTAATCAGCTAAATGTCGGACGGTTTGGATGTTTGGCAATGAAGAAGCAAGTGCCTTCGGGAAAATTTTTCTTCGGTGAATTATTTCCGCCGAAAACTGTGCCTGAATCCAATCGTGTGGATGCTTGGGGTGTTCTATACCAAAGCGTTTCAAAAGAGCGATAGCAGCATGAAAGCAAGCGTAATACGCTCTATTTGCCGCCGCTTCGTAGCGTTCTGCATTGAAGAGCATTTCGGCATCGTCTATGCCACGTTTGGCTTTTTCATAAAACCCAGATTTCATGAGGTTTCCTGTGTCGTTTGAGAAGAAAATTTCAGCGACGGCAAAGCATTCACGGCTTTCGTTTTGGAAGAGTTCACGACTTTCGCGTAAACCTGTGTGTGCTTGATGCTGGAGTGTCCAAGCAATGCCGAAACGGTGTACAAGTCCGCGCCTTGTGCCAAAGCAAGCATAGCGAAGCTATGCCGCGCCAAATGGAAATGCACGTGTTTGGTCAAACCCGCTTCTTTGCCCCATGCAGCAAGGGTTTTGCCGATATACTGGTCGCATGGCAAAGTAAAAAGCCGTTCTGTGGGAGCGTGGCGTTTGCCGTCATTGATTAAGGCAAGAGCCGTGTCGGAAAGCGGCTTGTAGTCTATTACGCCTGTCTTTTGCTGTGTGTACACGATTGCAGGTTCACCGCTTGGCAAGGCTTCCACGTTCAACCAGCGAAGATTTTTCACATCCGAGAGCCGAACCCCTGAATATGCCGAAAAAAGAAACGCCCGTTTCACTTCTTCGTTTTTGCATGGCGCGTAGGCAAGGAGCTGTAATTCTTCAAAGGTGAGGAATTGCCGCCGCGAGGGAATTTGCTTGATACCACGTGTAAGAGTGCAAGGATTGAAGGGAATACGCCGCTCACGCGCTGCTTCATTCAGAACGGCGTTCAAGACTTGCCAGTATGTTGCCGCGCTGTTTTGAGAGAGCTTTGTTTTGGTTGTGAGGTACACAGAAAATTCATCAACAAAGGCGCGTGTTACTTCCTCAAAGCCGATAGTTTCTTTGCTTGTGAACAGCTTCAGTTGTCGAATGGTGTTGCTATACGATTTCGGATTTCGCTGAAGCGTGGAACGATGCAGCATATACGCCAATAGTTCATCATTGGTATTCGGCGCGGCGGCATCGGACATTTGCATTTCCAGATGCTTTTGCCTTCTGGCTTCATCAGCTATGGCAAGTGTCCGCTTATCGGCGAATTTATTTCCTGTAAGATAGAGTTTCAGCCATACTCTTTCGGGCTTGCAGCCTTTTCGATGCACGTGGAGATACAGCGACACACGCCCGTTTTTAAGCAGTCGTTGTTGGAGCGTAACGCCCGAAGTATGATTGAGTGATTTCTTCACAGTCTTCAAAAAAGTGAAAAATGGTCAAGGGGGATTTGGTTCTACGATAGAATCTACAAGCTCTCCAAAGTGAAAAAAAAAGTGAAAAATCTTCCAAAAACTCTCACTTTTAACAAACATACAACAAAATCAAATCAAACACAATAAACCCCTAAAGACAAGTATTGGTCTGGCTTTTAGGGGTTTACGATTGGTTGAAAAATGTTTGTTAGACAGGCAAAAAAGTGCTATGTTATTTTGGGTTCAAATCCCGCCAGTCCAACGCTTGAAAAGCCCGTCATTACTGCAATGGCGGGCTTTTTTGTTCTACTTGTTTCGTTGCGTTTTCTTCCCGTTTTTCTCTTGTGAATTGGTAGCAATAAGGTAGCACGTGCGAGAGTAGTATCTACTAACCATTGGTGCTAGGTATGTCACAACATTTAGTTTGCATTAAAAGAGCTAAACTTGATAGGAAGGTATCCTCCAACATTTGCCATACAGCGATTGACGGCGTAAAAGAGCGTTTCTTTGCTGAGATAATCTTCTGGGCTCAGCCATTCTTTCTTGAGTTTCCGCCAGAGTGTTTCGGCAATGTTCAAGTGCGGAGAATAGGGTGGCAAAAAGAAGATGAACAACCCTCGTTCTTGCCAAAAGCGCATTCGCTCACGAAATGCCTTTGAACAATGGACCGAAGCGTTATCAAGAACAAGAAATGTTCGTCGTTTGAGTTGGAAGCAGAAGCGGTCAAGATAGTCAAGAAGAAACTGCCCGTTGATGTTCGCCTCGGTTGTTGCCCAATGGCAGAGATTCGTGCG
>RDXM01000148.1 GCA_004292595.1 Candidatus Kapaibacterium sp.
GAGCCAGTGTACCAGAAGCCCAAAAAACGTGGGCGACCGAAAAAACAGGTCAAGAACGAATAATGTTCATACTCCACGCTTGAGTGGGGTGCGACCAAAAAACTTTAAACGTTGCATAATTAGAACTTATTGCCGCGTACGAAGCTGCTTGCGAACAGTCAGAATATTTTTGTTTTCAAGACGCTGATAGTCGGAAGAGTCCATAATTGTTTCAATCAAATACAAGCCCATGCCGCCTTCGGGCAAGTCTGGGCGATTGAGGGGGTCGAAATCAAGCTGTGGCGGTGCTTGTGCTGTTTCTGGCATAGAAGCTCCTGAATCGGTAAATTGCAAAGACAGCTCCGTTCCTTCCAATTTCAATAGAATATCAATATTCCCATAACTCTTTGAATATGCGTGTTCTATAATGTTGTTGCAAATCTCCACTGCAGCAAGTTCTACCTGATACGCCGTGCTTGCAGAGCAAACACTCGTGCAAATTGTGTTGATTGCTTGCCCCACAAGCGCGACATTCTCAAGATGCCCCTTGATACGAAACTGAATTGTTGCCATGAGTTAAAAAGTGGAAAAAGAAAGAGAATCGCTCAAAAGCGTGGTGGAATCGTACATTTCCGAATAATCGTATATTTCCGAATATTTACGATGAACTATGTCGTTATGCAGCAAGCGACTGTGCGGCTGCTTCAATCGTTGGAAAAAGCTGAAATACTCTGTCCATGCGCGTAAGAACAAACATCGTCATTACGTCGTTTTTGACACCCGAAATCACTAAGTCGCCCTTGCGTCCCAGCACTTTCAAGCACGTAACAATCGCGCCCAAGCCACTGCTATCAATAAAATCAACGCCAGATAAATCTAGCACTATTGTATGATTTCCGTCTTGAATGAGTTTCGTCATTTCTTCTTTAAAATTCACAGCAATCTTAGCATCTAAGCGGTTTGGAACGACCTTTACGATAAGCACATTGGCGGCGGCATGGGTTTGAATTAAGCTCATTGGAATATCCTAAAAAAGAAAAATATGTTGATTTATTTGTAGTTATACCGTTTTGACTGTATTTTGAATACTTTGATTTGAGCAAGGCAGCATGCTGCCTTGTTTCGGAGAATTGAAACTATTCATTTTACAATCGAATGGTCTTCACTGGATGAAACGTCGCGCTCGGAACTTCGACAAACACCGTGTTCCAGTGTGCCATGCTGCCATTCCACAGACCCGGAAGCTCTAATGCCTTTAACTCCCGACCATTGCTGGATTTGACGGAAATAAACCCCGTTTCGTCATCGCGGAAATTGTGCAAGTTAAACTGTTCACCTTTGTAATTACGCAAGCCACAGACAATATCAACGGGATTAAAATGTGTGGAAGATTCAAAAATAGCTTTTTGATGCGGATGAGAAAGGTCTATTTGTGCAGATTCCACAATTTGTAGGCTCGTTGAAGTATCGCTCTTGCGTACAACAAACGGACCACCGCCCGGCTCGCCTACATTTTTGACCATACCGCAAACGCGCAACGGACGGTTTAATATATCAAAAAGCATCTGCTGAAACTCGTGCGTAATCCTGTATTGCTTGTTCGCAAGCGAATCAATACATAATCGCTCTTTCGCAAACTGAGCAACAGAAAGAAGCTCAGGCAGCGAATACTCTCGCTTTTCCATTTCCCGAAGATACAAAAATATCTGCTCTTGCAGTTCCACCAATAACCCACACAAGACCCGTTTGTAGCGATAGGTGATTGGTTTTAAGCGGTCTGGAACGACATTATCAATATTTTTCAGAATGGCAATATCCGCAGCTAAATCATTCAAATTTTCCAGTAATGCACCGTGCCCTGCGGGACGAAAATGCAGGCCGTCATCTGTCAAAAATGGCTCATTTTCTGGTGTTACGGCAATCGTATTGGTAGAGTTTTTCTGCTCGGAAAGCTGAATATCCAAACGGTAGTGATGATGCCGAAACTCTTCTTGCAGCACAGAAAGATGCACCTTCACACGCTCAATGTATTCTGGCGAAACAGTAAAATGGACACGCGCACACCCATGTCTATCGGCGGTATAGTCCAGTGCCTCGATAAGATGTTCGGCAAAGGCAGTTCGTACTTCGCCGTGTTCGTAGGCATGAAACTCAATCAAACCTTTGGGGAGCTGTGCATAACCAAGACCACATTCTTCCACAATATATTGTAAAACGAGGCGGAAATTCTCGTCGCGCAAGCAATCGTCAATGCTGTAGCCATCGCGCCGTAAAGAATCCGATAGACTTCCAAAAAATGCGAATGAGCGAATATTTTGTAAAAAATGAAGCGTAAATTTGTAATCGCTTTGCTTGTTTGCTCGGTTTTTAAGCAATGCCCAAGAAAGGTCATCATCGCTCGCAAGCACCGCCAAAAGAGACTTGAACATTCGCGTGGCAGCCCCCGAAGCAGGAACAAACTTCATAACTCGCCCTTCCCGTATTGCGTTCTGAGCGTGCAGGATGTACAGTTCTTCACGTTCAGGCGCGAGGCGTTGTATCGTACCATTTTCAACCGTACAGGCTTCTGCAAGCTCAATAAACGGCATTCCTGCACGAAATAAATACAACTGACGAAGTAAATCCAACTCGTGAACACCGCTCTGCAAAATCTGGTCAAGAATTTTTTCAATCTGCTCTACCACTTGAAAATTCACCATGCTCAATATCCTATCAAATTATTCAACCAAATAGCGCAACTATCCACCAACTATTCACCATAATTTTCCATAGTTTCTCTCATCGTTTTTACGTCAAATTTTGCAGAGCTTTTATAGCGCAGAACCTCGTATCTCTGACGCAATACAAGTATTTTTGCAAAAATTTTCACCAATCTCTTGATACCTGAATAGCTGCGTGTAGTATTGAGTGTAATTATCTTGCTTACAACACTCATTTTTCTATAATCAACAACCGTAATCTACAAAAAACTCCCCTGTTCTCAAACATTCTCTTCTCAAACATTCTCTTCCGCTTCAATTCCGTTGCTTTAAGATTACAATACATCAGCGAAAAATCAATAAACACACTCCACGTTTACTCTGTTCTGAGCGACTTTACTGGATTCTGCTTCGCAGCCCGCCACGCCTGCCCTGCAACCGTGATGAATACTATCGCCACAGCCAACGCACCCGCACCAACGAACACGCCTGCGCCCAAGCTCACGCGAAAGGCAAAATCTTGAAGCCATTGAGTTGCAGCCCAGTATGCAAGAGGTGTTGCGACGACGAGCGCAATACTGACTAATTTCAAGAAGTCCACACTCAAAAGACCAATGATATTCAGCGACGACGCGCCCAATACCTTGCGAATACCAATTTCCTTCGTGCGCTGCTCTGCCGAATACGCTGCCAAGCCAAACAAGCCCATACACGCAATAATCACAGTGACGGTGGCAAAATAGAGAAACACAGTCTGCAAGCGTTCTTCAGCGCGGTATTGCTTGTTGAAATGGTCGTCCAAAAAGTAGTATTCCATCGGGAAGCGCGTGGAGAAACGTTTCCATTTTTCTTCAATAAACGCAATCGTTCCCGTCATATTTTCAGGGCGAACTTTCAGCATCAAATACTCGGGCGTTTGCTTGACAAGCACCATCACAAGCGGCTCAATCGGGCTGTGGAGCGAGGTGAAATGGAAATCTTTCACCACGCCAATAATCTCACCCGAATAGCCTAAACCATTTTCTATCTTCATTCCAACTGGGCTTTTCCAGCCGTAGGTGCGCACTGCTGCTTCATTCACAATAAAACTGCGCTCTTTATCTGCCGGAAAATCCTTAGAAAAACTGCGCCCTTTGGACATTTGAATCCCCAACATCGGCATCAAATCTTCATCCACAGCCACAATGTTGATTGCACGTTCTTCTTTCGCACTGCCATTTTGAATAACGTGAAAAATCTGTCCAAACGGCGAACCCGGAACGGTACTCATGCCCGCAACCCGTGTAATTGCGCTATTTTGAAGAAATTCATTTTTGATAAGTTGCAACTGCTTCGTAACGCTGCTGTCCTGCATCGGCACTTTCAGCACCAACGTTTGGTCTTTGGCAAAGCCCAAATCCTTGTTCTTCATAAACTGCATTTGCAAATACACAACGCCTGTGGCAATAATAAGCGCAATCGAAATGCTAAACTGCACCACAACTAAGGTTTTACGCACGGTTGCAGCACCGCCCTTTGGAGCGCGAATACTTTTCATAACGTCCATCGGTCGAAAGCCTGATAAATACAGGGCTGGATAGCTTCCCGCCGCCACTCCGACAAATAGAATTATTGCCAAAATCGTTCCCACAAAACCGAAGGAAAGCGAGAATTGAAGCGACTTTCCTGTGAGCGCGTTGAAAGTTGGCAAAAATAATTCGGCAGCCACAATAGCAATGACAACAGCAACCGTCGTAATGACAAGCGATTCACCAATGAACTGCCCAATCAAATGCAGTCGCTCCGCACCAATCGTTTTGCGTACCGCAACATCTTTTGCTCGCTTCAAAGACCGCGCCGTTGCGAGGTTCATGTAGTTAATGCTTGCCACAAGCAGGATAAATACACCCACCAAACTCAAAATTATCAAATAGGATTTATTCGTGCGCTCGGCGAGGTCGAACTGCAATGATGTATCAAAATGTATCTCCGAGACAGGCTGCAAGGCATATGTAAGGTTTCCTTGTACTTGGTAGGTTTTCAAAAACGGCACAATATACTTCTCGTGAACTTGTTGTAATTTCGCCTCAAAACCCGCACGTTTGCTAGCATCTTTGAAAAGAACGTAGGTAAATTGCGCCATGTAGAACCAATCCGATTCCAACTGTTCAACGAGCTTTTTCTGAAGAGAACTCGCTGAAAGCAGCATTTCCCACTCAATATGCGACGTGTAGGGCTTGTAGCGCACAACGCCCGTGATTTTGTAGGATTGCTTGCTGAATTGCAGCATTTTCCCCACCACACCTTGTTCCGTACCAAAATATTTCCGCGCAACTTCATCAGTAATCACGACGGAATTCGGCTCTGCAAGCGCGGCTGCAGGGTTTCCTTCAATAAAATTGTAATCAAACATTTTGAAAAATGCCGCTTCGGTGAACCATAATTTTTCAAAGGTAAATACCTTATCGCCAAACCACACGGGCTGTTTATTCATCGGCATAAGGCGTGTGGCTTCTTCGATTTCGGGGTAATCTTTTTTCAACGTTGGCGAAACCATCCACGAACTCCGCGCCATTGCTGTTGTTTGCCCCGATAACGTCATATTCGATGTTACGCGGTAAAGGCGGTCCAACTTGCTGTGCTGCTTGTCGTAGGCAAGTTCATTGCTCACAAACAGCCACACGAGCAAACACGCGGAAATCCCGACCGCCAAGCCAATAATCGTGAGCGCGGAATAGCCTTTTTGCCGCATGATGCTGCGAAGCGCGATTGTAACGTAGTTTCGGAACATGGTGATTTGAAAAAAGTGGTGAAAATGGTAGATTTGTGATTATGTTCAACCAAACTTTTGAAAACTATGATTACTCTCGAAGAAGCACTCATTATGGGAACAAATGCCCCAAAGCCGCATCAGCGCGTGATTAGCCGCTTGCTGGCAACATTAAGCTATCGCTATTACATTGAGGGTTCTCTCAGCCTTGAGCCACTGCCAGAAACAATGCTCGACGAAGGACAAACCAGCCCAACACCTGATATTATCTTGTATGACAACGTTTTGGAAGAAACACCTGTTATCATTGAAATTACTCATACCAACGGCGTGAAGAACGATTTGATGAAGGTTTCGCGCCTCATTGAAGAGACGGAATACGGCATCAAAGAAGGCTTTGTCTATAATTATCGTCGCAACGAATGGCATAAATACAGGCTCGGTGAAGGGATTACCAAAGAAAATTCTTCCTTTTGCGAAGCAATCAATCTTGACTTAGCAACACTTCTCTAAATCGCTTCAATACTTGCATTGAAGCGATTGAGAGAAGTGTTTTAGTTCATCGAAGCTGATAGCATTCAAATCAAAAGCGGATTCGCGCCGAAATACTACCGCGAAGATCGTTCACCCGCCACGAAAGATTTGCCACAACAGGGATCAAACCAAGCGAATACGATACTTCTGGTGTAATCACCAAACGATCGCCAAGACTTACATCATACCCAATTCCTAGCACTCCTGCCACTTGCACCGCACTCACATCAGGAATTGCCTCACCAGTACGTTCATTTGCAACCTTGCTGAAGCTAGGCGTGAAGCCACCTGTGGTAGGACTGAGCAGCGTTTCTGCTTGCGCGTAACTGCTCGACAGCACAAGATTCACCCGCGCACCAAGTGAGGCGTGAAGCCCTTCCCAGATAAAGTACTTTACATAAGGCTCTGCGCCAAGCGTGTTCACCGTTGTTGCAAGGGAATATTGGATTGTACCGAGCTCGCTTGCGCCGTTGGGATTACCAAAGCGGCGTTGGTGCGAAGTGAGAAATGATGCGGTCTGTGGAGCATAGCCCGCACGAAGTCCGACCGTCAGTTCTGGTGTGATTTTGTATTCTGCGAGAATGCCAAGCGCGAAGCCGATTGTGTTCACATTGCCAAAATTCGGTGGTTCTTGCCCGTCGCCGCGTGGCGTAAATACTGGTACGCTGCTAAATTCGGGAAAATTTGCCGCGTGTTGCTGAAGTGCTGCGCCGCCAAAAATACCGAAGGAAAATTTACGAGTATTTGCCGTAGAGCTAGTATTTGCGCTGCTTTGGTCTTGGGCAATGGCAGCATTCATTCCCACGAATATCGTGAGAATGAATGCTGCGATTGCTGAAATGTTGTGTTTGGAATTCATAGTTTGAAAGAAGATTTGTGTTGAAAATTGCGCTTGAATTTTGCTTTCGAGAAATTAAAAACCATAGTGGCACAGGCATTCCTGCCTGTGTTTGTCGCTGAAATCTCCTACCAACACTCACAGACAAAAATGTCTGTGCCACTGAAGCCGAAAGATTTTTGCTTGCCTTGTTGCTAGCGCAGCGTTTGAACCCGTGCCGTTGCTTGCGTTCCAACGCCTGTGAGCGTGAGGAAATATGTTCCCGATGCAAACTCGCCGAGTGGCACTTCCAGCGTGTACTCGCCTGAGGTCAGGCTTCCAAGGCTTTTTGCGAAAAGCGTTCTGCCATAGACATCAGTTGTGGTGAGGTTCACGGGCATTGCATTCTGCGCATCAGCTTGGGTGAGCGTGAAGGTGATGCTTACCACGTCCGAAGCAGGATTGGGGCTGCTTGCAAGCACTTTCAGATTTGGTTTGTTGGAATAATACAAGCGCGTTCCGCCCGCTTGGTTCAAGCCGCGCAGCGTGAAAAGTGCTGGTGCGGCTGTGATGCGTAATCCATTTGTAAAGCTAGAAACAAGGCGTAGTGCGGTGTTTGGAGCATTGCCAATCGCAGCTTTGAAGTTCAGTGTAACGGTGGAATCCGCCGCGCCTGTGGGAATGCGGAAGGTGAGCGTGCTGAGGCGCGTAGTTGTATTGTACGAGCGTGGAACTGTTGGTGATTGCAAATCCAGCAAACTCGAATTGTACTCCATTGTTGTTGTCATCGGGCTTGTAGCGGGAATGCCTGCACGATTGCGGAAGACAAGTGGAATAGCAATATCGCGGTCTTGGAACTGCTCGTAGGCTGCTTGAGAGAAATCCGCGCTTGGCGGATTTGCAAGCGTGAATCGCCCTGAAGAGAGCGTCAGTTGGACGTTTCCATTGTCGCTGTTTGCTGTTGCGCCAATTTGCAGAGCCGTTGAAACGTCTGTGCCAAGCTGTGTGCGGAAGCGGAGGCGCGTCAGCACGGAATCGCCCGTGTAGCGCAGCGAGAGAGGAATGATGCGCTGTCCATCCACGACAACACCGTCAGGCGTTGGCGCGACTGGCACAAGCAGCGACGCATTTACACGAACATCAGCAAATACCTGTGTTCCAGCCTGTACGCCTTGAATATCCGACAGCACAACGGGAATATCCACCGTCGCGCCAACATCCGCCGACGCAGAAACGGTGCGGAGTGTAGCTCTTGTAAGAGAAATAGCATTACCAATCAAATTGATGGTAATTGGTCCAACATCGCTTTGCAAGACGAATTGTGCCTGTTTTCTGCCTGGCGATTTCGGCGCAAAGGCAACGCTAAACCGCGCAACGCTATCCAATGGCAAGCGGCGCACAAACGGCGACGGCAACGTCAGCAAAAACTCCGTCGAGTCTCTGCCTTCAATGCGCGGCGTTCCCACGATTGATACGGTTTGGTTTGCATCGCCAAAAACAGAAATCGTCTGCGTCGCGCTTGTTGTGCCAACTTCCGTCGTAAAGACTCGCGCAATGCGGCTCACAAAGAAGCGACGCTCCAAGCCGATTCCCGCCAAACTCACCTCTTCCTCCGCAGGAACACCATCAGCACCAAGCACGAGCGAAGCAAGGCGGTCTGCGGGCGCGGTCGGACGGAAGGTTATGCGGACAGTGCTGGATTCACCTGGAGCAAGCTGAAGCGGCAAACGGCGCATGAATGCTGAGTCTATAAGATAATCCCCCGCCGCTTCACCGCGAATGCGGAGCGACGTGATTCGGGTGGGTGCCGTACTGGAATTTTGCAAGCGCACAGTAAAGTTGCTCGTTTCGCCCACTTCCGTCGTCTGAACAGCAAGCAGGAAACGTTCACGCACATTGTCTAGTGCGATTGCGGGAAAAATATCCGCCGCCGTGCGCGGCGTTACTTGAATGAAGCGCGGAACCGCAGCAACACTAGCGAACGACAATGAACCTTGTTCCTGCACATCGCCATTGAAGCGCACCAGCACATCTTTTTCACCCGCAACGAGCGGACGAAACTCGACGCGCAACGCCTGTATCTGCCCCGGACGCAGCGTAATTGGGAAGGTTGGTTCGGTAATGACAAATTCCGTCGCGCCAATGCCCGTGAGCGTTACGCCCGTAACGGTCAGCATTTCCGTGCCACGCGAGCGAATTTCAATATCCGTCGCAACCCGCACAGAACCTATTGTTACAGGCGTTAAACGTCCTTGTGCATTTTGCGGAAAACGGTCGAAACGGCTGAGAACTCTTGAAAAGGAAAAATCTGCTCCGCCCGTAAAGCCATACGCCAGAACCCGCACGTTTGCTGCTGCGGGAGATGTTCCAATAGCGAGCATGGGAATTTGCAAGGTTGGCGCATTTCCTTCCAAGCGGAAACCCGCAGCAAATGTGCCGTTGGTGCTGGGTGCAAAGCGAATCCGCACACGGGCTGAATCGCCAGAGGGAATCGTGAGCGCGGAATCAAGAATGGTGAAGGTTCCAGCGGGTACCGTTGGCGAAGTAACGATGGACATTTGTGTTGCTGTGAGTGCCTGAGAACCGATATTGCGAATGGTGAGCGATCGCACAACAACGTTGCCCGCCGTTGTTGTCGGAAACGTGTTCATTACTGCTGTTGTGGACGTTGCAAACGCGCCAGAGCGCACCTCTGCTTGCAGTGCGACCGTGCGTTGCAAGGCAGTTGCGACAGGCACGGAAGCCGCATAATTCCAGCGATACGTCAAGCCGCTTGGTGGTGTGCTTGTTGGCGAAACTTCTGCAAAGCTCGTGAGTCCGCCCTCTGCGGAGCTTTCCCACGTATTGGGAATGGTCGTGCGAACTGTCGTTGTGCCAGAAAGCCCAAGATTGACGCGGACTCTACGGGATTGGAAATCTCCATCGCTCTCTCCCAAAAGCCCGATTTGCCCAACGCCCATGTATGGACCCGTTCCACGTGGTAAGCCAGTAAAGACCATGCTTCCATAGACTTGTTCAATCCGATTCGAGCCTTCATACAAGCGAATTTGGAAATTTAAGTTTGCATCTTGCGCAAAATTCGTACCTTGGTCCCAAAACGACATTCTGCGCCATTGCACCGTGAACACACGATTTGGTGCTGTTCCTGTGGTGCGCACACGAATTTCGCCATCGGTGCGGCATTGCAAATCGGAGGCAAACCCCATCACCCACCCCGCCGCATTGACATTGCCGCGAGCGTACAACGGAACTTGTACCGTAAAATCTTGTGCGTTTTCCGCAGTAATTGCTCCCGTTGGAGCAAAAACAATATAGCCATTCGAGCTGACAGTAACGCGGTTAAACTCCCTATTTCCGAGCTTAAATACGAAACCAAGTTGAGCGGAGTAATCTTCATCATCCACCGCCGAGCCAGCAGCCAAACGGGTTCCGTCAGCAAATTCCTGATATTCGCCGCGAACATTTTCAAACACATAATCGCCCGTGAAATTGCCCGCAGAGCCGCCATCTATCTCGCCGAGTGAACGTCCAGTGAAGGTAATATTTGCAGTGCGAAGGTCGGCATTATCAAGCCCCGCAACAGGATTCAGTGCTTGCGCGGGCGTGAAGCGAATCGGGTACGTGCGCGAAGCACCAGCACCAATGAAGGCAGAATCGAAAGGCGAAATGTGCGCAAAGGCAGCAGCATTCGCGCCAGAAAACGTTGGTCGCTGCACCCACACACCTTGATTGCCGATATTCCGCACCGTTACTGATTGCGTCGCACTTGTGCTGGGATTGACCACGCCAAAATTTGCAAGCGGCGAAGCCACAAGCAAGGGCTGGCGCACCGCTTGCAAACGATACGAAACGGTGATGCGGTCGTAGTTCAAAAACTTCGCGCCCGTTTGAGATGTGGCGCGGTATGTAACCAAAAAGTCTGTCGTACCAGAGCCATTCGCATTTGCGGCAAGCTGCACGTCGAAGGTTGCGGTTTTTTGTTCCATCGTGTTCAAAGTGCCAAGCGTCCGCGCCGCGCCAAGCGGACTGCTCACCACCACGCCGCGTCCGTCAATCGGCGTAAGCTGGACGGTGAGGTCGCGGGCATTCGAGAGGATGTTTTGCACACGAAGCACCAAACGGTGCGGTTGGTAGCTGCCAATCACGCCATCCGCCCCAGCAATACTTGTTCCTAGCGTAATGACACCCACAAGCTGGTCGTCGCCTCCGTTCAACTGACGGTTCGCCGTAACAGCGCGGAAAGCATTCAAACGCCCGTAAAATAAGGGCGGACGGTCATCGGGATTGCCGCGCACGGCAGTCGCTCCAATGTTGAAAACGTTATCGCTAGAGATGCGAATTTGCTGCGTTACTTGCATGGGAGACCAGTCGGGATGCTGCTTGCGGACAAGTGCTGCAATGCCCGCCACAATCGGCGACGACATTGACGTTCCTGTGAGCGGACCGTATTGGTTGTTGTTCAAATACGTGCTTTGAACGCTCGTGCCAGGTGCCCAGACCTCCGTTTTTATACCGAAGCTAGAGCCACTAAAATTACCATTGTCCTCACTAAGCGGAATGTCGTTTATCGTGCTGTTTCCAACGGTTAAAACGTTGTCGTACGAAGAAGGAAAACCGATATTATCCATCAGTTCGCCATCGTTCCCCGCCGACGAAACCACCAGCGAACCCAGTGCTGTTGCGATGTTCACAATGTCTTGATTGTACAGGCTAAACGAACCCGTTCCGCCCCACGAATTGTTGATGATGTGTGCGCCCATGAGCGCGGCGTAGAGCATTCCCTCGTAACCACGATACACAAATCCGCCGTCAGAGCGGTCGGAACCACATTTTATGGGCAAAATATGACAGTTGTGCGATGCACCTGCAACGCCTTTGCCATTGTTGGTAACGGCAGCAGCCAAGCCCGCAACGTGCGTTCCATGTAGGTTTTCATCTTCTTCAACGAGACTTTGACGACGTCCTTTCGGGTCATTATCTTCGCGGTAAATCCCCAAACTTAACTCCTCTTCGGACACTGCACCCGTGAAGTCCCAGCCATGCCAGTCATCTATTTTGCCGTTGCCGTCGTCGTCCACACCGTTCGAGCGTCGGTCGCGTCCTTGAGCATCCATGCCGCTTTCGCGTGGGTTTGTCCAAATATTTGCAGCAAGGTCTTCGTGTTCCCAATCCACGCCGCTATCAACAATGGCAATCACAACGGTAGAATCACCTTTCACCATACTCCATGCTTTGCTTGCTTGAATACGCTCAAGTGCGAATTGCATTGGAAACATTGGGTCGTTAGGAATGGTGCGGTCTTGGTGGTGTTTGTCAATGTAGATTGGTTCGGCATATTCGATGCTAGAATTGGTGTTCAAATCGCGGCAGACCGCAATCACGTCTGTCGGTGCGGAAAAGCGGACTTCGTAGATGCGCCCCAAACCGTATTCATCGAAAGCGTGTGCGGCACTGGAGGAAAATTTCCCTTGCGGCGCAATACTGCGAATGCCACCAACCACATAGCCATCAAGTACGCCAGAAATGGACGACGACGGAAAGGAGCGACTTCCCTTGCCCATATCGAATCGCTCTTTTGTTTTGATGATGATAGTTTGGTGCAAATACGTGCCTTTGGCGGGACGCGCAATGCGCACAATCTTTGCAAGCGAGTACGTACCGTCGCTCTGGAGTTTTCCCGGAATGGTGAGCGTGTAGCCATCGCCCGCCAAAACTTTTGGCAAAACCTGTGCAGATGGGAACTTGAGCCGTGCCTGCGCACTCGCTACACTTGCGTTTGCCATTTGCAGCAAACAGCCGACAAGCAGCATCAGGACTGCTCTTCGCAGGAAATAGGTATTGGTAAAAAGGTTGTTCTTCATACGTTCATCCTTCAAAAATTGAGAGGTTGTGAAATGCTTTTGTGTGCTGGCGAAGCGTAGTATTACTTGCTCGGAACAGATTGCGCTGTGGCTTGTTTCGCCAACAGTCGCGCTGGCAAACAAGAAAATTGGTGTAACCCGTTCTTGCAACAAAGAACCATGCCACACTCTGCAAAGCAGATTTTACGCTGCTTTCAAAGTTTTCACTCATTTTTGCTCATAAAAAAACTGTCCGTAAATGAACGTTTGGTGTTCATTTGCGGACAGTTTTTGTTTTCAAGGAACGATGTCGAAATAAATGCGCAATTTCTCTTCATTAGTGGCTTGAGACTTCTTGTCTGTGGGTCTTTGAAGCCCTATCAGGACTCACAGGCAAGAATGCCTGTGCCACTGAAACCTAAAAAAAACTTTATTTTTCAACCGTTCCCAATATACATTTTTTGAACTCTCAGATTTTATTGCATATATCACCTTCAACGCAAGTAATAATGCGCTGTTTCAGCCATCCAAACATACAAAGAAAGTCCAAGCGCGATATTGAACGGGAATGTTATTCCAAGTGCCGTCGTAACGTAATACGTTGGGTTTGCTTCTGGCACTGCAATCCGTACTGCTGCTGTTGCGGCGATGTAGGATGCGCTTGCTGCCATCGTAATTAACACCGCCGTTCCGCCCAGCGAAAGCCCTGCGAATGTCCCCAAGACCGCAGCAATACTCGCAGAAATGAGCGGCATTGTGATAGCAAATACCACGAGGAAGAATCCCGCATTGCGAAATTCATTCAAACGCTGCGAAGCAACAATCCCCATTTCCAAGAGAAAAAAAGCAAGAATGCCCGGAAATGCGTCCGTAAACACGAGTTTGAGTGGCGCAATTTTTGCACCTGCAATCATGCCCACGCACAAGCCGCCGAGCAGCAAATACACACCGCGATTGAGGAAAACTTCGTGCAGCATATCTTTGGAAAAGACGCTTTCATGCGCTGCTCCAGCTTTTTTGTAGCGAGCAAGACCAATACCAATAATGATGGCAGGAATTTCCAACAAAATGAGCAACACCGCCATATAGCCTTCGTAGCTGGTGTTGCGGGAATCCAAATAGCTCTGAATCACTGCAAAGGTAACCGCACTCACCGAACCGTAATGCGCTGCAAGTGCCGCCGCATCTGGTCGGGACATTTTTCCAATTCTGCGAACAATCGCAAAAGCAATAATGGGAGTAATTATGCCAATGAGCAAGGTCATAAACGCTGGTAAGAGTACACTTCCAACGCCAATTTTTGCAAGCTGTGTGCCGCCTTTGATGCCGATTGCAAGCAAAAGATAGGTGCTGATAATATCATAAATTTCCTTTGGCAAGCGCAGGTCAGATTTCAAAAAACCAGCAAGCAAGCCCAACAGAAAAAAGAGCGGTAAGGGTTCGAGAAGATTCGAGAACATAGCGTCGTTCCTTGTATTGAATGATGAAGATATGCTGGAAAATTACACATTTCGCACGGGGTAGCAAGACTTTTCGGCAAAATATATGCGAAAAATATATGTGAAAATATATGCGAAAAAAGACTTGCAAAAACTCAGCACAGAAGTATATTTGCTGGTGTTAGCACAAGGCTACATAAGGCTTCCACGTCTTTTTGCACACGTCATATGAACAGACTAACGGCGTTCATTTTCTTCATTTTTTTCATTCACTAATGCAATTTATTGTTCAAATGTTGTTCGCACTCATCATTTCATCAATTCTTGTGTTCACGTCATTTGCCCAAAGCCCACCGTGGCAAAAGAACTGGGATAATGGCGTTGCCTACTACGAATTTTCAAAAAATTATGAACGCGCTGTGGACGAATTTTCCACCGTGATTGATATTTCGCCAAAGTTCTGGGAGGCATACTTTCGGCGCGGTCTGTCGTATGCTCATTTGAATTTTTTTCTTGAAGCGAGCATAGATTTCAAAAAAGCAGGCGCGCTCAATCCTGCATTGGCAAAAACATTGCGGGCAGAGATGAACAAATACAGGAAGCAAGAAACCCTTGTACACGGCATAGAATCTATCTTTTACACTTCTATCAACAGCTACGACGACGCACTTTCTTCGCTTCAAAAAAGCTCGGAGTTTAAAGACTTGCCAGAATCATTGCTTTATCTTTGTCGTGGCTTGGTCAATACGCAATCGCAGCGCAATCTTGTGGAAGGCTGCAAAGACTGCGAAGCCGCAGCAAATCTGGGCTACAGCGATATTGTCTCTCCTGTATATGTGCAATATTGCACACAAGGACAATCGAACTCGTTTTCAAAAAAAGTCGTCGCGCATCAGTTTTTACCACGCTTGAAGAATGATTCGGGTGTGGTAGAAATTGCTGGAATAATCACAGGCGGTGCGTATTCACTGGTAGAATTGGAACAATATCGCAATGGCGTTCTCCAAAAAAAACAATCGCAACTCTTGACAACAACGAAAAAGAAAGGTGTTCCTGAAGCGCAGTATAGCCTCAAAACCAGCATAAAATCTGAGCTTGCGCAGTATGATTTCCGTGTGTATTTGCGAGCAAAACAAGGCGCATCATCTCCGCAAGATACGTTGATTTTGAAGGCAGATAGTATTGTGTGTGGCGACGTGATTCTTTGCTCTGGACAATCCAACATGATGCTAGGCAATGTTCCAGAGTCGCCCAACGCAGAGTATATGCGGACGTTTGTCTATGATATTGCTGGAAATAATTGGAAAAAATCGGTGGAAACAAATACTGGCGGAGTGCAAAATGGGCGCGTGGGCGGGTTTGCGGGCGAATTGCAAAAACGCTTGGTCGAAGAATACAAACGACCAATCTGCGTGATAAATGGTGCAGTTGGCGGCACAACCATTGAGGAGCATCTTGATTTTCCTCGTCGCTTGAATCAAAGTATGCTCCAACGTCTCCAACGGGCAAAGCTGCGCGAAGCTGCGTCGGCGGTCTTTTGGTATCAAGGAGAATCGAATACTTCTGCGGTCAATTACAACGATCATTTTGAAATTTTATTGCGGGAGTGGAAAGAGGCATTGCCGAATCTACGCACGGTGTACGTGGCGCAAATTCGCTCGGCAAACTGTATGCCCGGCACGGAATACTTTGCTGTACGCGAGATACAACGCCGCTTTCAAGATAAATATCCCACCGTTGTTTCTTTTGCGACCAATGCTGTTCCTTTCTACGATGGCTGTCATTTTCAAGATTCTGGCTATTACGCACTCGCAGGGCAAGCAATGAAGCTCTATGCACGAGATTTTTATGCTTCGACCGATACGCTCAACATCGTTTCGCCCACTATTCGCAAAGCATATTTTTCGCCGAAAGATAGCACCGAATTGGTTGTGGAATTTGCACCAGAGACAACAATCTTTACGCCAGCACTGCCCTACAAGCACGACTCTACGGCATTTGCACTGCATCAAACCTTTACGGCAGATATTCTTGAAAATGGCACCATCAAACGAAATGAGCGAATATTCACCGATATACAGCTTGCAGGAAATATAGTAAAATTGCGCCTCCCCCGCACAATGCCCCTCAAATCTATCAGCTACGGCAATGACACTTTCTATCCCTCATCGAATATGATATTCAAAGCACCATGGCTACAAAACAGTCGGGGCGTTGGAGCGTTCTCGTTTTATAGATTTCCAGTCGGTTCGCCGTAAGCAATTCGCCGTAAGCAAGATGATACCGCCGCGATATATGACTTTTTGGTAGAGGATTCCATGACAGAAAGAGGCAGAAAATCCTGACACTTCGGCGGATGTTTCCCAGCATAAAAAAGGCGAACTTTGTTCCCAGTTACACTGATTACGACTATTTTTCATGTTCAACGAGGAACAACAATGCACAGCTCAGAACACACCCCAGCACCAATCCATCACTCCAAAACGCTTATCGGCTTTCTGCTATCTTTCGTGGTGGCGGTATTGCTTGCTTTGCTGAGTGTTTCTTTTGCGGCAATCGCTCAAGAGCGCACAGCAAGCGGCTCGGTAAGCGTCTCAGCAAGCCTCGCAACGAGCGTTTCTTTGCCACTTTTCCGCACCGTTGCTGATGCAGAAACACACACGACGGCACAGCGACAAGCCGCATCAAAACTGGCTTCCAAACATTTTACACACTTTTCCGTGCTGGAAGTACACCAAACGGCATTCCGCCAGGCAGCACGCGAAAAATCAGCCTTTCGCTGTGAAATTCTGCTCGGCACAAAAGCGCAAAAGCCTGTCATTGTTCGTCTTGAGCCATTTTCGGTGTTTGCTCCAAATGCAAGAATCGTCGCAAAAACAGCAACCGGCGATGAAATCATCACGCTCGAAGAAGAATTTACTACCTTTCGCGGCAGCATTGACAACGACCCGCAATCCAGCGTGTTCTGCTCAATGAGCAAGCAAGGCGTGATGATGACCATTCAAACGCGCGGCGTGGTCTGGAGCATTGAGCCGCTTGCCAGCACTGATGACGAAACGCTTTCTCACAATGCACAGAATCAAATGGACAGCGACGAAGAGCATCTGCACATCGCGTATTCAACGCTCGACACCAAGCAGCCACGGCAGTTTATCTGCGGCGCATCAGAATTTGATGACAACGAACATCACGAGCATTCGCAGGAAAACCAAAGCATTCAAAACAACGACAAATCAAGCACCGAAGCGCACTCTAGCCGTGTCTGCGAGATGGGCATTGATATTGATTTTGCAACCTTTCAATCGCTTGGCTCGAAGCAATCCCAAGCCGCACAGTACGCAGCCGCGCTGATTGCAGGCGTTTCGCAAATTTTCGAGCGCGACGTTCAAACGCGCCTCCAAGTCTCGCACGTGCAGGTCTGGACAACACCCGACCCGTACTCTTCGAGCAGCACCATGGGCGCAGTCTTGAACACATTCCGCAGTACGTGGAATGCAAATTATTCGAGCGTAAACCGAGATTTGGCGCACCTTTTCACGGTTCGTGGCTTGGGCGGTGGAGTTGCGTATTTGAATACATTGTGCAATCCAAGCATGGGCTACGGCTTGTCGGCGAATCTTCGCGGGAGCTTTCCGATTGACCCCGCGTGGACAACGATTGTCGTTGCGCATGAAATTGGTCATAATTTTGGTTCGTATCACACGCATTCATGCCGTTGGTCGGGCGGCGCGATTGACCGCTGCGCACCGGCAGAAGATGGCGCGTGCTTTTCAGGGACAGTGCAGAGTCGCGGGACGATTATGAGCTACTGCCACCTCTGGCCCGGCGGAACATCGAACATTGATATGAATTTCCACCCCACCTGCGCAAGCCTGATGCAATCTCGTGCGGCGGCGGCAAGCTGCTTGAGCGCAACAAACGGCGGCGGCGTAGAAGTCTCATCAATACTAGGCTTCACGCCACAAATTGCAGGACAAGGCGCACAAATCGTGATTTCTGGTTCAGGCTTTACTGGCACAACAGCAGTGCGTTTTGGTGGCGTAAATGCGCACTCATTCACGGTGAATAATGCAACGCAAATCACCGCCGTTGTTGGCGCGGGAGCAAGCGGAACTATCGACGTTGTCAGGGGTTCGGGTACGCTTACCTCCAGCAGCCCTTTTACGTTTACCACCGATGTTACCCCTTCGACAGGAACGCTTTCCTTCCCTTCCACGCGCTTAAACCGCACCACAACACTCACCGCGCAATTTCGCAACAACGACACGCGGTCTGTCCAATATAACGGAATTTCGATGGGAGGAGCGCATTCAAGCGACTTTCGCGTGATTGCGAGCAGTCTTGCACAAGGCGGAATGCTGGGCGCAGGACAAATGCACACCGTTACGATTGAATATCGTCCAAGCGGCACAAATACACGCACGGCAGTCCTTTCGGCACTCTATCAAGGCAAGCCGACAGCGCAAATGAACCTGATTGGTTTGGTTGATATTTCGCCCATGCTCGAAGTCTCTACAAGTCGTATCAGCACTCCTGTTGCAGACGTGGGCGATAATTCTGCGCCCGTCATGTATGAGTTGCGCGGCGAGCTTTTAAGCGAAGCAATTATCGTAACAGCCACAGGCGACGTAGAAATCGCGCTTTCCAGCACCGCATCTGCTCGCTGGGCGAAGCGTCTCGACATTCCAAATGCAAGCAATATCGTCACGGTACAGCTCTGGGTGCGCACCAATGCTACACGCGAAGGAGTTTTGCAAGGTACGGTCATGCACTGGTCGAACACAAGCAATGCTCGCTTGGAGGTTTCGGGCGCGAGCAGCGTCAGCTTCATCAATGCACCACAAACACTAGACTTTGGAACGCTTTCGCTTGGTCAGGTGGGCGTTGCTTCCTACGATGTTTCGGCAACAAATATCTCTCGTCCCTTCACGATTCAAGCTCCAAGCGGCTTTCAGCTTGCTCTGGACGACAACGGTCCGTGGGCGGCGCAGCTTACGATCGCAGCGCGTAATCGCCTTGCGCGAGGAAAAATTTTCGTCCGTACTCAAGCAGCGACAAGCGGCACGATTACTGCTTCTATCAACCATAGCGCGGGAATACTTTCGCAGCAGATGCGGGTTGTGATGAACGTTCAGCAAGCATTCGTGCGCTTTGACGGGCAGACCATGCGTCAAGGCGCACTGCAACTTGGCTACGTGCCAAATCGCCAAACGACCTTTGCAAATTATTGGATAAACGCCGTGAACGTCGCATCAACACTAGAAGTTTCTTCTGCCGATGGTCTGCTTGTGAGTGTGAATGAGCAAGATTGGTCGTCGTCGCTGAGTATTCCAGCACAGAACGGAAACATCCGCCAGCAAGTATTTGTGCGCTATTCGCCGCGTTTTTCGGGATTGCTTCTCGGCACAATCGCCCACAGAAGCGGCTCAAGAACGACACATTTGTCCGTGCAAGCAAGCACCAAACAGCCTACATTCGGCGTATCTACTTGCATTCTCGACTACGGCGCACTTCAACGACAGACCACTGCCACCATGACGTTTCGCATGGATGCAGAAGGTTTTTCCGATGATATACATATCCAGTTTCCACGCGGCGTAGAAGCTCGCCTGAACGAAACACAAGACTGGGCAACGAACTTCGTGATTACGCCTCTTCGCGGTCAAGCATCGCTCGAATGCAGCATCCGCTTGACGAGTGAATTTCCTGTTGCGGAGGCAGTGCGCCGAGTAATTTCCCTCAGCACCACCGAACAAGCGGTGCGCTACACCGACAGTGTGAATGTCATTGCAAACATGGTCTATCCACCTGCTGTCGTTGTGATTACACCACCAACACCAACGCCTACCGATAGTGGGAATACTTCTGGGAATACTTCTGGGAATGGTTCTGGCACAAGCATTGGCTCGCCGACTGGCACAAATCAAATAACAAGCGTGAGGAGTCGTACTCTTGGAGAGCGCATGAATGCTCGTGTGCAAGCAACAAGCTCTCCAAACCCATTCCGCGAAATCGTTACGCTTCGTTGGAAGCAGGAAACGCACGGTGCAGCAGAAGTCGTTATTTATTCTTCCAATGGTGCAGTGGTGCGGGTTTTGCGGCAAGGAATCCACAGTGCGGGGAGTGAATGCTTCATCAACTGGGACGGACGCGATGACAATGGCGCAAACCTCAGCAGTGGTGCGTACTTTGGGCAAATTTTGGTCAATGGTATTCCCTCAGGGCAGGTAACAGCACTGATGCTACAACACTAAGCGTATATTTGGTAAAGAATTAACCACGAAAAATTGACCGCGAAAAATTGCTGAACAGCAAGCATTTCTAATTCTCAATTACACGATTTTCCTTTAAGCATTCGCGCAACCACGCGCATTTCGCAAGAAGTTCGGCATGGCTCATTTGGTCGTGATTTTTTGAGAATCGCCGCATTGCGCCAAGCTGCACAGCAGTAATACCGCTCGAATGTGGCGCGATTGCTTCTTTGGGCAGCATTTGTGCGAGCTTCACCACCAAGCCCAAGCATTCTTGCCGAAGCTCGCGCTCGCGGGCAGAATTATTGATTGCTTGCTGGATTTTCTCGCGCTCGTTATCAATCGCAAAAAAAGTTTCTTGCTTTTTTTTGCCTTTCGTTGTGATAATCGGCTCAGGAATCATACAGCCGTTGCCGAGCGTGAGAGAGTGTGTGGCGGTTTCGTTATGCTCGACGGTCAGTACATCCCATGCTTCGAGGGTTTGTGGCGTAGAAGCCGCTTGTTTGCTGCGTCCGTGCGCTACTCGGACTGCCTGCCCAAGCTGCTCTTCATTGGTGAGCCAGTCCAAAATTTGCACGACTTCGGAGTCGTTTGAGGTATAAATATCGCAGATGTTTCCATCGTTGCCGAAGGGCGCGTAAAATCTCATTCCGCGAAAAATCTGCTGCATTGTTTTGGAAAATGCCCGCACTAAATCCGCCTTGACAATGACCGAAATCGGCTTAATATCTGTGCCTTCGCCAATCATATCCACCTGCACCATCACATCAATTTCCCCTGCGCGGTAGGCTTTCAGCACTCGTGTACGCTCTTTTTCGGGTAAATCTTGCCCAATTCTGGCAGAAAGAACATTCGGAAAGCGCGATTGCACGAACTCTAGTATTGCTGCGGCGTGCAGGTTGCTCATCGCAATAATCAACATTTGGTGCTGTTGTCCTTGCTCGGCGGAATGCGCGGAGTGCTGCGGTGGGAACTGCGAGCGCTTTGCGGCAAGCTGCTCAAAGGCAGGTGCGAGCAAGGTTTCCAAATATACTTCGTGAAAGCGCAGCTGTTTTCGCGCCAAGAAACTGTCTATTTCTGCGGGGTTCGAGGCTTCTTCCTGCAAGCGCGACAAAGAAAGCTCGACGATTGCGCCTGTTTCTGCATTTTTCAGGGTAATCGTGTAATCCACAACGTGTGCTTGAATGCGCTTGAGTACGCCACCTTCGGCGTGAGCATCGCGCAACAGCACTTCGTGGAGGGGTTTGTAGTATTGCGTTGCGTGTCCGACTTCATCGGTCATAATTTCCGTCGGAACGCCAAAAAGCGATTTATTATCCGAGCGAATTGGTGTGCCAGAAAGCGCGACACTACACGAAAAAGGAAATTTTTTGATATTCATTGCCCACGTGCCATCTTCGGACAAATGATGCACCTCGTCAAAAACAAACATACATGGCGCACGGCGACAGAACTGCTCCAGAGCCTCGCTCCCCGCTTTGCCGCTTGCATATTGGTATGTGGTGATAATCACATCGGTATTCAAATTTTTCAAGAACATTTTTTCCGAATCCGCAACAGAAAAAGTAAGCGGCGGCGCACCGAGATTGCGCATAAGAATAGCCAAATCGGTGGGATTGGCGTATTGGTCGCGCAAATTTCCTCGCGGCACAAAAATGACGAGCTTCTGTGCGACGCTCAATGACCGCGCAACAAGAAACGAAGCCAGTGCGGTAATTGTTTTGCCGTAGCCCGGCACAAACACGCCTAGGTGATTGCGCTCGCCCGAAATGAGGATTTCTGCGAGTTTTTGCAAAAATGCTGATTGACCAGCGCGAAAGCGAAAGCCGCCAGAGGTGGTAATGCCTGGAATAAGTTGAGAAGGAGTATTGTGCAATGGTGTAAGGGAATGAGATTTCAGAAATTGAGAGCGGAAATGCAACAAAAACAAGCAGTAGTGCGGCGTTCAGGTTGCTCCGCCGATGGGTACACATCTGTACAAAAGCGCGTTTATGCGCTGTGGAGGTGTTGCACTGGCAACGATGCTTTTCCGCGAGAGGAAAAGGATTGCAAAAATAATAAAAAACCCGTCTTTGCAAAAAATCTCCGCAAAAAATTTCTGCAAAAATACAAAGCAGGGGCTTTGTTGCATAAATCAGTAAAAAAGTGAGCGATTTGTCGCCCACCCGTGATATGTTTGAGTTACCAACACCAATCATATTCACAGTAGCCCAAAT
>RDXM01000149.1 GCA_004292595.1 Candidatus Kapaibacterium sp.
ATGGTATGCCGAAATCCGTTATTCGACAAGCCGCTTAAAGTTGTTGAACAATGAAGTATCGGGGGTCATCTGTTTTTTGATTTATGCAACAAAGCCCTTCAAAACTCAAAGAATAGCCTACTGAAAACGCAATGCCCGCAACAAAGGAATTTTTCCACCAATACGTGCTGGAATCCACGCTGCAAGGAGGCTCATGGCAAGACTAAGACCAATAACGAGCGCGTAGTGCTGCCATGCAAATTCAATCGGCAGATAGCTCATAAAATAGATACTGCCTTGCAAACGAATCAGATGAAACTTCGCCTGAAGAGCGCATAGAATCAAGGCGATAGAGCATCCAGCTATACTTCCTGCTCCGCCAATAAACACGCCCTGCAAGAGAAAGACTCGCGTGATGTGCTTTGCCTCCATGCCCATTGCTCGCAGTACGCCAATAGATGACATTTTTTGTACCACCGCCATCAGCAACGTAGCAATGATATTAAACACCGCAACAATAGTAATCAAGCCAAGGACAAGCGGCACGGGCTGTTTTTGTAAATCAATCCATGCAAAAATATCATTGTATTTTTCGTAGAGCGTCATGGGAAAAAAGGGATAGCCAAAGAGAGAATCAATCGCAGCAGAGCTTTCCTGCACACGGCGAATATCATGCACGACCACATCGAAGCCACTTGCAGCATCCACAGGCAAACGAAAAAGCTGCACAGCTCGCCGAAAAGGGACGTACACATACACATCATCGTATTCGCTCATGCCTGTTTCAAACACTCCCACCACCACAAACTGCTCTACGACAGCTTGCGAAAGCATTGTTTCGGCGGCACTGGTGGGCAGCGAATCGTGGATTGGTGCGGGATTCTGCGATTGCTGAAGGATGTGCGAGGCGGCGGCGTTGTCGGTCGAATAAATTGTGAGTGTGCCACCCATGCTCAAGCCCAGTTTTCGCGCCATTTTCGCGCCGATAATCACCTCGCGTGCCTCTGGCGTGGAAAAAGCGAACGCTCCAGCAATCATATTTGCTCGAACACCCGCCACATCTGTTTCTGGCACAATTCCTTTTATCATCACGCCGTCAATAAACGTTTTTGAGCGTGCCAAGCCCTCTGCTTGCACAAACGCAGACACAGCGCGGATATTGGGAATACGCTCTTTCATTAAACGCCGTACAATCTCTGCTTGCGCGAGTGTCCGCTTATTGAAACCTGTTACTTCAATATGCGCAGTAAATTTCACCGCATTTTCGCTTAATTCCCGCTCAAAACCGCCTAAAATCGCTAATGCCAAAATAAGTGCCATGCTCCCCAGCGCAACGCTGCCAAAGGCAAACCACGTTGCAAAAGCAAGTAACTTACCCGATGAGCCAGAACGCACGTAACGACGCGCTATGTAGAGACTAGTAAAATCAAGCATAGAAAAGAAAAAAGAAGTGTTGGCACTGTTGAAAAACATGACGATTTTTTGCCAAGACTATTCAAATACTTTTGCCAAACGCAGCAAATCTGCCGTTAATTCTTGCTTTTGCATTCGCGCCGACGGTGCATGAATATACACTTTTGGTTTTCCCGATTCTGCACCAATCCCCAGTGCAACCTTGCCTTCCGAGACCAAGCCCGGAACACCTGTGCTGCTAAAAACACCCTGCGTATCGCATATTTTTTGGATGCCCTCTGCTCCTGGCGCAACATAAACCACATCCGCATCGCCAAGCCCTTTTAACGCTTCTTCCAGCGTCAGCGATTTTACTTCAATACCAATTTCTGAAAATGCTTGATGTGCCTCGTCTTTGATATGCTCCGAATCGTGCGTATAGACAATCGTTACATTCGGGCTGGGTTTGTCTTGGAAATTACAGTAAAATGAAAATATTTTTTTGAGCAAAGCCACATGAATACGCACGGGAATAGGCATATCCTGAGCGCTCAACGGCGATGCCGATGCAATCAGGCAAAACAAACTGCAACACAGGCAGAGAATCAGACGGTGGAGCAATTTTTGAGAGGAAAAGCAGAGAATCATTGTGGTTGCTCTTTTGTTTTGTAATACGATTACAAAGATTGATAAAAATGGAAAACATTCATATCCATAAAAAATTCACGCATACAAATCTACTCAATTCCAAGGAATTGTGTACGTTACGCGCAGAACAAATTCACGGGTCGGTCCTGGGAGCGGCTGATTTCCTGCATTGTAGGGCTGAAGAAACATATAGTTTGTGCCGAGAATATCATGCACACCAATACCAATTTCAAGGCGTTTTATCCGCAAAAAATTGCTCCATTGCAGAAAAGCATTGAGCAGCATCGTCGGGGCAAATCGCCGATAGGTCGCATTGCCACTGGCATCAAGACCATTATAGCCAAAACGCTCGCTCAAGAACGTTGCCGACGGACAAAAGGTGATATTATCATTAAAAACACGGAAGCTAGAATTGAGCGTTGCTTTGTGCTGCGCAAATCCAAGCAGCATATCCTCGCGTCCAGCAATGCTGTACTCTGGCACTTGGTTGTTATTCGCCACTGCTAATGAGTAGTTGAGATTCACAAATCCCCAAAAATCTTTGATTGAGTATTCCAATTCAATGCCATTCGAGCCAGTGCGCGGGTAGTTGAAATATTTCTCGTTGCCGTTTATTGTGGTAAATACTATCGGGTTGGCAATCGAAACCGTAAAGAGATTTGCCGACAACAGCATATTGTAGCTTAATTGATACCCAAGTTGTACTTCTACTGCGGTGGTAATTTCTGGCACAATCTGTGCGTTCAGGCGGATATTTTCTATCGTTGGAGCGCGAAAATTTTGTCCGAAGAGTACTTTAGCATTGAAGTTTCCCAGCACTTTTGTCAGCCCTATCCATGGCACCGCAGCAAGCGGTACGGCACTGTGTTTATCTATTCTCATTCCCGCATTCACATTCACAATCGGATTTGTCCAAAATGCTTGTACATAGCCGCCGATATTGGTGTAGGAGACCGTGTTGCTTGCGCGAACAATGTTGCCGCCCATATCGAATTCTCGCTGAAATAAATTGATGCGCGGCGTTAAGGGCGTAGCCATTCCGTTGTCGGCAAATGCTTCCACGCCTGCGGTCAGAAAGAGATGCGGCGCAATATCTCCGGCAAGCGTCAGGCTTCCCAAGATGCGGGTAGCGGTTTTATCATAATACAAACTCGGCGAACCCGTCACGGGGTTGAGCAGCGACGAATCGTTGTATTGCCAAGGAATTTGGTGAAGATAGTTCACACGCGGGGTGAGCGTGAGATTCGCGGTCAGAGGAATATCATACTGCGCATCAACGCTGGAGGAGGAAAAATTACACGCCAGAGCTTTTGGCGACAGCACAGAGCCGTAACTGGTCAGCGTTTTTGTTGTGTATTGGTCGTAGAAAGCGCGTACTCTCAAGCCTTTCCACGTAAGCCCAAGATTAAAATTCATCGGCGATTGTGTCTGATTGCCCGCCATCGGCATAGGCACACTGTCTTGCCCAAGCAATGTCGCATCGCTGCGGTTCGCATGACCAATATACGCCGAAGCGCTCACGCCAAGTTCACCAAATTTTTTACCAAAGGTCAAGGTGCCGTTGAGCCGCCCCAAGCCTTGTTGCATTTGCCCATAAAAGCCGCCAATCTTCAATCCATTGACATCTTCGGGCTTGCGCGTGATGATATTCACCACCGCAAGTTCCGCATAGCCGCCATAAAACGACGAACCAGGACCGCGTATAATCTCAATGCGTTGAATAATTTCGATGGGAAAATTATTCCCAATCAGGGCATTGCCAGACATAATTTCGTTCATTTGAATACCGTCCAACAAGAATAAAATTTTGCCTTCAAAACCCCACAGACCGCGTGTTCCCATTCCTGTTATGCCGTTAATATCCTGCCCGAACTCAAAGCCTGGCACCAGACGCAGAACATCAATCAAATCCCGTGCGCCAGAGCGCGTGATTTCATCGCGCTTGATAAGCGTTACCGTTCCCGGAATTTCTTTTTTTGCCAAGGGCTTGCGCGAAGCCACTTGCACCATATCAAGGTCGAGAAGCTGGTCGAAGGAGAGCTTGTCCAAGTCTTTCATTGACAGCGATTCGTGGTCTTGTGCCTGTGCCGCAAAACCCGCGCCAATACAGATGCCGCAGACGATTCCCCAGTGGCAAAACCGAGAAAGAATATTCTGCCGAAAAGTGTTGCGTTGTTTCATTGTTGTTGAAAAAATAAATATTCTGAAAAGAGAGCAAGTACCTATGGAACGGTTGAAAAATAAAGTGCTGATTTCTCTAGGCTTCAGTGGCACAGACATTCTTGTCTGTGAGTCTTGATGCGACTTTGAAGACTTACAGACAAGAATGTCTGTGCCACTACATGAAGAGAAATCTCGCATTTATTTCGTCGTCGTCCCTTATTCAATCGGCGTTTCTGCCAATACCTGCACGGTGCGCGAGTAGAAGCGTCCTTCGGGCGTTTTATTGGAATAGAGCATTTTTTTATTGCCTTCCCCGCTAATAAAAGCGGGATAGCTAAAACCAATTTCTTGGGAAATAGCTTCTGCTCGGAGCCGCGAAAGACGTTGATTGCTTTCGTCCTTACCAAATGCGTCGGTATGACCTGTTATTTGCAAAGTGGATTGAAAGTTCAATACTGGGAGAATATATTCTTTGATAATGCGCTTATGGTCGGCGGTTAAGCCTGTATTGCCAAATTCAAATCCCACCAAACGAAACTCATTCTTTTCAACGTCGCCCGCGCCCGTTGTCCGTTTTTTGGTCACACTCAAATATTCGATACCAATCGTGTCTTGTGTGATAATATGCTCATTGGTGATTGTTTCGACATCAAGGACAATCTGAACAGGAGTATTGCTGCGCGGTGGCGCGTACTCGATGTTCCACAAATAATCAACATTCACCGTCGTTCCTTTGCTTTCCGTCACAACAGCACCATTTTGTTTGACTTGCAGCGACCATGATTTTACAGCACGGGCAGCAGAATCTTTCGGTGTCATCTGTGCTGTAAAGCGCACGACGGGGAAATTGGCAACCGAAAGCGTGTCATCATCCAGCACGGGCTTGGTGATTTCCCATTCTGACGAGGTAATTTCCACGCGCCGATTGTCCGCCACATCCGTTCCTGCTTCTTTTGCCAATTCATCGGTTGTTTGCGACGGCTTTGCGGGCAGTCCTCGCCCGATAACTGCAATACGATTCGGCGCAATACCCCAAATATCCCACAAATAATTCCGCACAGCTTCCGCACGGCGGAGCGATAAGGTTTTATCAGCTTCCTCCGAATCCACACCCTTGCCAACAGCACCCAGACAGCCCGTCAGCGTTACGGTGCTTGCTGGATTTTCTTTCAAACGCCGTCCAAGAATATTCAATACGTCGTGGTACACATCCAGCGAGCCAAACTTTTTATTGTATAACAGTTTTTTGGTGGTAAAACTCCCTGTATCCTGCACCAACAGACGTTTGTAGCGTCCTGGAATCGCATCGCTGCCCTGCTCGAAAAAAATCTCGGTCAGCAAAGGAAAGACGCGGCGTGCAACGTGGTCTTCAATGTTAATCCGAACTGCGGGAAGCGTTTTGCCAGAGGTATCTTGAACGGTTTTGATAAGTTGTACGGCAAAAGTGGGCGAGGCTTTGGGGCGCACCGAATCTGGTTTGTCGGGCTGTGATGTTTTTGCGACTGCGGGCGTTTTTACCGAATCTGGTGGTGGCGGAAGAGGTTTCGGCGGTGCGGGCTTCGGCGGAAATTCTGACGGAAAAAATATTGCCAGACCAGCTTGCAAGCGTGCGTGCGACCATCCGCGATTGGGAACAATGCTCGTGATTGGCAGCGAGATTTGTACCTCTGGCGCGAGAACAAATGCGGTGTTTGGGTGATTGCGTTGTTGTTCGGTAAAAAGAAGCGGTATCTCGCGGCGCAAGCCCAGTATTACCGCCGCATCTAAATTCAGTGCCATCACATTCGGTATAATTTGATTATTCACCATCGTATCGGTCGCCATACCATTTTGCCAAACAGCGCGGTTCAAGGGGTCAGCAATGGTGCGGGTTTGAGAATAGACCCGTTGCGCGAAAAATCCCACACGGACACCCGCGCTCAGTATCCACGCCTCTTGCAGTGCCGCTTCCCGCACAGGAAGCTGCTCGCCGAGACGGTAAGACAATGCGAGTTCGCCGCCACCAGAGAGCAACTGTGCGTTCATTGCGTAATCAATCCGCGCAGACCGCATACCGCCTTGCTCCAAGACCGTATCGCCCGAAGAGCGCAACCACGCTTGATGGCTGACAATACCGCCCCGCACATTCACGCTAAAGCGCCGATGAATATCGAAAAGATTGAACCGCGCAAAAACAGTGCTGTCCATTTCTAAGGGGAATTGCATGGTCGCCCCGCCCGCAAAGGCAGTACCCAAGCCGTTCCGAAACGGAGGACAGCACTGCACACCATTCGCCGAGGCAGCAAAATTTGCCCAATGCACATTGCCCACGCCCTGCGCGTACACGCCGATACGGGGAAAATTCACACTCTCGGTTAGCTTGTCGCTTGTGCTTGCTGGAATGCCAGGCGTGGGCGATTGCGGTGTCAGTTGTTGCGCCACAAGCGGCGGCAGAGCGCACGACAACATTATCGCCAGCATGAACAATGCGGCGAAGAAGCTCTCTCGCAAAAGGTCGTCATGCTCTTTTTGCTGAATGGTATGGAGAAACGTTTTGACCATTGTTTGTCTTGTTGAAGATAACTCGTCAGGTACAATTTTCCCGTTCTACCGTTTCTCAACGGTAGAACGGGTTTCACGGCAAATTCTTACTTCTCACAACTGATACCGCAGCTCAAGACTCGTTTGAAACTCTGTGTACGGCTTTTGTCGCGCTGTTGGCAGATAGCTATATCCATTTATTTGCGACGAAAGCACTGCCGTCACTTTTTCCATAACCTTGTAATTTGCCCGCAACTGAAAACCAAGCCGATAATCTAAGCCGCTTGATTCCTGAGCTTTGGTAAAATTCACCGTGAGCGATGGCGTAACCTTATTCTCAAAAAGCGGCATCACGCCAGTAATGGAAGCGTCTGTTGCTGCAAAATTTGCCAGTGCCGAGCGATTGCTGATGTAGCCAACGTTCAAGGTGAGCGTGAGCGGCTGCATCATGCTTGTCCAGATAATACGGTACGATTCCGATGAATTTTCCGTCAGTCGCCGCGTATCGGGATTGGCATCGCTAAAGCCTTGAATAGAGGCGTTGAGCATGACGTTTTGCATATAGTCGCCCAGCGTAAACATAAAGCGCGGTGCGAGCGAATACAGTGCGAAGATGTTCTGTACGGTCAAAGGCGGATTAAAAGGGTCAATAATAACGCCGTAGTTCGGTGGTGGCGCAACACGCAAACCGTAGTTTTGGAACGAGGCATCTATGCCAAACCACTCCGTTGGCTGCGCGGAAATATTCGCAGAACCAATAATGCGCCGTGTCTCGCTCGCACGGTCGCCGGCGAGATTATCGGTTTGAAAACCAATCGAACCAGAGATGTTCAGCGCATTCTTGAAGAGGCGTAAACGCGGTGCAAGCTCGACTTCGAGGCGGTCGTTGATAAATTGCGGATAGCCCAGCGTTACATAGCCCGGACCAACGTAGAACGCCTTGAGTTGTGCCGTCAATGGGCTTTGGGTATCGGTATAATTCAGATTGAAACGGGCGGCGTAGTCTAAGCGCATGGCATTGGCACTCACGTTTGCCGAGGCATCGCCAAAGCCGCAGGATTCTTGATTGAGCGGATTAAAAAAAAGCTGTCCGTTGCGCGAGACGGCAAATTCACCGTCGGCACTGATATTGCCGCCTTGCACGGAAAAATCTGTTGTCAGCACGGTATTGTCTCGCAGGGCAACGCCCGTTGCTGTTGTGAGCGAAAGAGGATTGTCTCTGGCACGAAGCGCGTTCACGGCAACTTTTATCGGACCTTTTGGTGGTGCAAATTCCACACGCCCCGCCAAAACAGTTTGCGAAAATCCGCCTGTGCGAAAGATGCTTGGATTCGGCAAAAAGGCTTGCTGCGCCTCTCCGGCTGTGCCAACAAAGCGAAAACTTCCTACTTTGATGTCCAACCCGCCACCATTGACGCGTACATCGCCCAAACTCAAGGGCGAGAGCATCACGCCGTGCATTCCTGCATACAGCGTTACATTTTTGCCAAAACGAGGAGCAATGCCGAAGGTATTAAAGGAAAATTGCTGTGCTTGGCGGAACTGCTCGAGGAGTTGAGAAAATCGGGATTGAACTTGTCCCTGCCCTTGAAATTGTAAGTTCTCGGTGGAAAAGGTGAACGAGACGGGAATACTGACAACATCTGTTACCGAAGCCGACAGATTGACCATGAGCCGCGCTGTTGCTGGCGGGCGACGCTGCGTGGCTTCGGTGGCGGTGGTCAGATAGGATTCGGCAAAAATGCTTGCCGAGCCTTGAATTTTAATCAATTCTTGCCACTTAATATTTTCAAAAGAAAACTTTTTCATATCCACTGGCGGCAAATACTTTTTTGCCAAATCTTGCAGACGCGGGATGGAATCTGGCACATCAATAACCGTTTGCGCTGGAAGGTGCAGGCAAAAGGCGCAGGATACGAATATTAGAGTAACAATGAGCCGCATAATTCTTCGTGATGGTAATGGAAAATTACGCTGAGTACCATATAAAACTCTTATGGATGGTATAAAATCAGGTTTCAGTGACACAGACATTCTTGTCTGTATTTATCGCTTGAAACCCTCATCAACACTCACAAACAAACTGAGGGAAGTCCTCAGGCCTGTGCCACTACTAAAGATTTTTTATATGGTGCTGAGAAAATTACGTTAAATCTGCTCTGCCGTCTCCTGCATCAACTCCATCCTACCGCTTCTGAACGGTAGAACGGAGTTGACGCAAGCACGGCTCAAAAGCGTGGCTCGAAAACGCACCTACGGAACAATACTCGCTTCCAAGCTCGCATTACTCCGCGTGGTCTTGCCGACGGCAACAACTTTGTAATAATGTGGTTGGGTGCTTTTGATTTGTTTATCCAACGTCTCCAATGGCTTATCAACAGGCACCGTAGCAATTTTCACAGGTAGTTCGCCTTGTCGGCTGCGGAATACTTCATAGCTTTGAATGCGTTTGTCATTCGAGGAAGCCCAGCGCACAATCACCGATTTTCCGCCATTGGCAACACCCAAGCGGACGCTGGAAGGCGGGCTGAGTTTGTCACCGACGACAGGCACGTCGTTTGGTTTCGAGGGAGCACTTTCCCGACCCAACATATCGGTAATACTGAGCGAATAGGACACTTTTTCGGCATCTTGCGGCACGGTTCCATCCCGAAACTCCAGTGTTTGCGGGGATAACGGTGCTTTCGTCAATTTTTCCGTTTTTCCGTTTATGGTGCGATAAACGCAGTATCCCGCCAAATACGGCTGCGCTGCCAAGAGATTATTCCATTGCACCACCACTGCCCCTATGTCCTGCGTTGCTTTCGGTGTAGGTGGCGCGGGAAGCGGCGTTTTGGGCGGAGCCAGCACCGCTATCGGCTGCGAAAGTTGACCGCGCCGAAAGGTTTTGTGCAAAGAAGCAACGGCATAGTAATACGGTGAATACGGATCTTGATTTTTTGTGCTATCGACGTAGGTTGTGTCTTTGATGAGTTCACTAATTTGCGCCATTTTACCATTTCGTGAGAGGCTTCTGAAGATAAAATATCCCTCCATCGGCTCGGCGTTATCGGGATGCGACCAGCGCAAACGTGTAAATTTCTCGCCTTCCTTGCGCACGGCAGTGAGATTACTCGGCGGTGGTATTGTCTGCCCCAGAATATACATTGCGCCATTAAACGCCGATTGCGATCCTTGTTTCATGTCCATTGTTACCGTCTGAAGCCGATAATACCAGCTTTCGCCCGGTTTGACTTTTTTGTCAATATACGTCGTATCGTTATATGCAACATCATCATACCGCTCATAGAAGGCATCGGGGTTATTTTTCTCCTTAGAGCGATAGATGCGGGTAAATCGGAAGCCCGGATTGGGCGGCACGGCGAGACTCCAGTTCAGTTGGAGACCAGCAGAGGTGCTGCTCACACGCAAATTATAGGATATTGGAATAATCGGAACATGGGCAAACACGACCTTGAGCGTATCCACTTCTCGAAGCGATTTATTGAAATAGCCATCAAAGGGAACAATAGCATACCGATACGAACCGCCGTATTGCAAGGTCGAATCGCGGTAAATCATTGCCGGGTCTGGGCTGCCCATACCGACAAGTTGCAGTACGAGGCTTTTCATGGGGCGTTGTAGCCCGTCGCCGCGCAAAATTTCAAACCCGTACAAACCGCCTTTTCTCGACATGATATAGCGCATTTTTAGCTCTGCTTGCACTGAATCTATCGTCGTAAAAATCGGAAGAGAGCGCAAGTCGTACATGAGCGGCGGGTCTTGCAAACGCTCTGCGCCGACAACAACACGCTTTGCTTCGCTTTTGTCCACGAGCACTGGCGCGACGGCATACTCATAGAGAGGACCTTTTTGTGCGGTCGAATCCACAAATGCCAAGCCCAAAGGAAGAGGCACACGCGGGTCAATGAAAAGTGTGCCAATATCGCTCCGCTCTACGGCGGTTTGCGTCATTTGATAGACTTCCTCTTCATTTTTTTGGAAATACTTTGCGGCATTGGACCAAAATTTTTCGCCCATGTATTTTGTGTACTCTGCTTTGTCTGCCGAGCGCGTTACGAGCGCAGTGTTCAATTTTTTCCATAAAGTATCTTGACCACCCTTGATGCGCCGATAGATATTAAATCCCGTTACACCTCCTATCGGTTTGTCGGGGGAAACCATTTTGTTGCCAGTGAACACCATGATACCGCCCATGCCATTGACGACTAAGGGTGCTACAAGGGATTCAGGCGTTTGGGCGAATGTCTGCCAACGGCTGAGAATGAGCATGAAAGCAAGAAGCATCACGCGGAGGATGGGTGTGAGATGGTTATTCATACTGTTGTTTGATGTTATTGTTGGATAGTTCTTGATTGCTTGTGTGTTCGTCTTGCAAACCCGTTTTGGGCTTTGGTTGCCGCACATTCGGCTGCCGCAAATGTAGTCCACCTTCAAGGTGGACTACATTTTTTCACCCGTTTCATTTCACGCGGATACAACGGCTTTTCGCCCGAAAAAGCTTATTTACAGCCACCTGATGCCCTTTGCACCCAACCGTCATCTACACCAAAGAGAATGCTCGGTTTCAAACTACCTTTGCCGGTAATGGAACTGTATTTCATATCCAATTCTCCAGCCAGAGAGGTCGAGACTTTAGCTTTCGCACACAAAAATCCTGCAGTAAAGCCTGTTGGTTCGGAGATATTACAATCACTGCAAAAGAAGCAATCAACCTTGAAGCCCATTTCGACACTCACAGCAGCGCGAGCGCGGAGATTCATATCAAGTTTCACTCCTTGACTCAAATCTGCTTTTGCGCAACCCGCCATATTCAGCTTCGCATGGGCAGCCAATTCAAACCCAACCACCTCACCACGGAATCCTCCCGCAATATCCGCCTCAGCGGTCATACGGAAGATATTGAAGCTCCCGTTTGCACCGAGTTCAATTCTGCCTTTTGCGTTCAAATATGATTCCACAGAGCCAATACCGCCCAAATCCTGGCTATACTGTAAATCCGCCATCTGTGCCGATACCGCCAAACGGAACGTATCTAATTTTGTGGTCCGAATCGTTTTCTTTTCCGTAAAACCAATGTCGTCCGGTTTTAATCCCAACAGCGAGAAGGTATAGACCGTGTTAGACATAACCGTATAGAAACGCTCTAGCGGATCTTTTTCTGCACCATAAAGAGTGTCGTCCCAGTCTTTAGACATATTCTTGTACTTAGCTTTTAGCCGACCGAGCACCCCACCAGTGACAGTTGTAATAAAAGGATTTCCAGTATTACCTTCAGTAACATATACCTGTGACGGATCATTACCCGCCTCAACTCTAATGAGATAATCTTGAGCATCATCCCCTGACCGAATGTTTAATACATTGGGACTGGTCGGAGAAAGAGTATAATTAAATCGCTGCATAACAGCTGCCGTATTGGTGTAATAGGCAAAATTATATGTTGTTCCGCTAATATCTGTTGAAACCTTGCTGTAGTGTTTTAGTGCATCGTTTTTTATATCAAACAGTTCAGTCACTATTGTGCGAGTATCACGTTCAATATTCGGCAATATCGTTCCTTGTTTAACATTTTTGAGTACAGGCTTCAAGATATTATCTGTCAATATCTCCAGTCCGTTGGTGACCCTCGTAAGTTTAAGTCCAACGTTATTAGAAGCATTTTTATCTTTATTAAGGTAATCTAACAAATCCTGCTCTTGATTAAACCGCGCCACCAATCCCGCAGGTGCTCTGCTCAGAATGCCGGGCGCGATACTGAGTACTCGCTCGGTTATCGTGTCTTGGCGCGTGAATCCGCGCAAGATAAGGAATTCTGCTTCCACTTGCGTTTGGTACATATCGAAAAATCCACTGAACTTTCCTTCTAAGCGGAACGTCCCTTTTGAACCAACAACTTCCATATCCACCGTGCCTTTAGGTTCTTTAATCAACTTCAGACGCTCCATTTCAAACGTCAAATTGCCCTTGAAATGTTTTCTGGGGACATCGTATTCCAGATGCACTGTTCCTGCTTTTGTGAGGTCTTTTCCTTCCCGAATATCCAAGCGTCCGTCGATGGCAAACCACAAACGCTCGGAGGGATTCCAAGGGTTAAATTGTGCCTCAAACTGCGCCTTTACACCGTATTTCCTTTGTTCATACTTGGGCTTCGGCGGTGCGCCTAAGAGGAGATATGTTCCCAATTTTACCTGAAAAACATCAGCTTTGCGAGCAAGCCCGCCAGAGAGCTGTGTCATAGCAACCACCGGTGTCAAATCAACCGGCGGGAAGTTTGCCACAACATTAATGCCCCAGTCTTTTTCATTGTTGTAATGCCCTTTGGCAAAAAGCTGGAAGCGAACATTTTCGTCGAGACTATTATCATCCGATGCCTCGCCCAAGTCGGTCTCCTCGAAGCGTGAATTGTCCTCTTCTTCAAGCATTGCCTCGCGCTCGTCTTGCGAGAGTTTCGCCAATGCTTCTGCTTCCTGTTTCCTTTCCTCCTCGGTTTTTGGACAATCCCCTGGCTCGTTGGGATCCTCTTCGGCATCGCCCGTTTCTTCCTCAAGGTCTTCGTCATTTTTCTCTTCTGGTTCGTCCTCGCCGTTCAGAGCAGCAAAGGTTTTTCCCTGCTCCGCTCGCTTAAACTTCTCGTCTTGGAATGCCAACGACCTTGTATCCTCCTCTCTCTTTAAATCTTCTTTTGTCTTTGCCGTCATCGCTGTACCTTCTGCTTGGCTCTCTTTTTTCTGCGCGGCAATCAGAGCGTCTGTTCTTGCCTTGCGTTCTGCTCTCTTGGTTCGCTGTTCCGCAATTTCTTCCTCAGTCATAGCACCAGCCTTCTTTTCTAAGGCTTCCTCTTTCGCTGTTCGTGCTGCTTCGCGGTCTCGGATAAATTTCTCTCTCTTTGCCAAATCAAGCTGACGCTCAGTTTGCTCATTTTTTAACGAGTCCATGGTCTTTTTTCTTGATTCCGCAAGACCAGCACGGATTTCTTTTTTATCTTTCTTCGTGAGCGGAGGAAGACTTTTGAACACCTTGAGAAGGGCAGCACCGCTAAAACTTGGATTGGAATTGCCGCATTTGTCCAGCTTGTTTTCGTAGCTGAAACTTGCACCAATTTGAACCAAACCCGCTTGCATTTCCGCCGCAACACCAAATTTCAGCAATCGCGCCGCAGTAAACGACAATGGTGCGACTTGGACAGCAAAATTCGGAAACGCCAACTGCAGTTGCGCATCCAAATCAACACGCCAGTTATCGGGACGAGGCATACTAGAGACACCAACGCCCGACAATTCAAACTCAAGTTTGAACCCTCCCTTTTCGATGGATTTTTTTATCTTCTCGGCATATTCTAAGCGCAAACGCTTTGGATTCGTGCCATTGGGTGCTTTTCTGTCTTGTGCGGCGATGATTTCACGAACCGATATTTTCGGCAGAGCAAAATCAATCTCCTTAAAACCTTCCATGTCTATTTTCAGCTCGCCGCCGTTTAATGCTAGTGTCGGATTGTTATCGTCATCAACCGAATAGCTGGTATTTATTGCATTTCCAGCAAATTCCGCAATATCAAACAAATATTTTTTTGTATCCGTGAGCTGGTGTGTTCGTGGCTTTCCTTGCTCTAATTCACGCTGATTGACGTCATCCTGTGCTGCCTGAACAATAAGGTCAGCCCACGGCTCGGTGGCTTCAAATAGCTCTTTAATAGCATTGGTGAACTCTGGCGAGGCAAGTCCTTCCTCGCTCAAACCAGCATTCTTAAATCGGCTGACCAACGGCAGACTAAAGCCCAAATGCCCCGTCAGATTCCAGACGACTTTGCCGGTCAGACTCAGATTTCCCACACTCGGTATCGACAAAGAATCCCATTTTATGAGGAAATCGCTTTTTTTGGTTGAGTCTTTCTCGTCTCTCAAGTCCACAAGAGGACTAGTTGTAAACGCCTCCGCAAATTTTGCCTTATCAATGGTGATTTCCTGCATCATCATATCAGACTTCACCTTGACTGTGAGGTTCTGCAAGCTATCCTTCTTACACGCATTTTCTGCAAAAAGCAGTGTGCCTTTCATATCCAGCGTTTTTCCTGCTGATATTGTTGGGCATTCCGTGAAGGCTATTCTGTGGCCGTCTGGCAAAAAGAGCATCGCTTTTCCGCCGCCCTCAGCACAGATAACGGTATTCTCTGTTTGCGTGCTGTACGTGCCATACCGCTCTTCGTCCGTACCGCCACTCTCGGAGCCACCACCAGTAGAGACGCTCTCACCACCTGCGCCCGCGCCACCACTGCCGCCGCTACCACCAGCACCGCCTGAAGCACCACCACCACTGCCGCCGCTACCACCAGCAGCACCGCCGCCTGCAATGCCCGCACCACCACCACCCGCAGCACCCGGGCGAACCCACGAGCCAGTACCCAGATGCGAACCTTCTGCAGCGTTGGGGTCCACCTTCAGTGATTTCAATTCTGCTTTGCCGCCTGCGGTCATCACGATAACGGGATAGTCCGTCGTAACGCTTGGCGTGGTTGATACCGTCACGGTGATAGATTCGAGTATCGAATCAGTCGTACTGATAAAGCGTCGGTAACTTGTTCCTGGAAATACGCCAAACATGACATTTGTGAGAGAACCAAAATTCTTCCCTTCAATCCGTATCTGCGAGCCAGGGCGCACCGCAACCGTTGGAATCTTGGTGATAACGGGCGATGGGAAAAAGATAAATGTGGCGGTCGTGGTTTTTGCTGGCGTTGTCAGTTCGATACTACCCGTTGTTGTTCCGGCGGGTAAAAAGACCGTGAAATTTTCTGGCGAATTGAGTGTTGCTGTTGCGGCGACACCACCAAAACTTACGTTCATTCCTTCCACAAAGCCTGTTCCCCGAACGGTCATCTTGCTGCCAACCGTGCTGCCGTCTTTGGGGTCTAATGCCGTGATAGTCACAGGCGGTAGCACCGAAAAGCCCGGTGCTGCGCTGCGGAAGGTCGTATCTTTCGTGCCAGGACGCGCAGGGAACGTAACAACAACGTCGCCATTTTGCGCGTTTTGGGGCACTCTGAGACGAATGCCGCCAGAGGTGGAGGCGAGAATACACGAATCTGGTACTGCTACTCCTCCCAAGGATACTGTTCCTTCAAACGTCGAACCCGTTTTGAAGCCAACGCCTTGGATGGTCAGCTCGCTGCCGCTCACAGCAAGGGGCGGCGTAAATCTCGTAATAGCGGGTTTTGCCTGCACTGTCTGGGAAACGCTATCTCCCAGCGTCTCAAGCACTACCTGCAAGGCAGGAAGCACCCGCGATTTGCCTGCTATGCTGGCTGTTAGGGACTTATCGGGAATGCCGCGCGGAATAGCCACGAAGATGGCGCGTGTGCTCAGCACCGTCGCTTCTGTGGAAAGAATACCATTCAAAGAAACACGCGTTCGCTGTGTAAAGTTTGTGCCTTGTATCGTTACTATTGAACCCGCTTGGTATTCCCCATGCTCCACCGATGTTATCGTTGCACGTACAGGGGCTTTTATTTCTATACCTTTGACGAAAAACATCTTGCCGTTTTTGTCATATATGTCTTTAGTCACTGGGTCAATGATACGAATATCGGTATTATCATTAGTATTATGATACACACTGTTCCCACCTTTGGTGACAACAGATATCGGCATGACTCCAGGAGGAATATCTCCAGGAAGTTCGACCTCGAGAGTATCAGTCCTGTCCCTTCTTTCACTCTGCCACCATTGAAAACCAGCCTTATTAAGGCTTCTTTCCCTTAACAAGTTTTCATTTTCCTTGAATGAAATGATTGTCAATGCTCGCGTTGTCCCATTTGGCAACGTTATGGAAGCAGACTTGGTATAGGAAAGATGCCATCCCAAAATAAAAAAGCGTTCTCCACGATTCACCTGATGCGGGTATATTGCAATGAGCTTTGGCTGTTGAGGATTGAGAACAGTGAAGTTTTTAGAAGTATCTTTCAGCCCCGATGAGCCTTCCGTAGGGAAGGTTGTTACGACCACATCGCCGCTTTTCGCCTCTGGGGGCACCTGCACATAGAATCGTGTGGATGATTCATATTCATAGTTTTTCGCCTCCACCCCACCAAATGAAACCTTGCAATTTCCTATGAAGTTCTTGCCATTAATCTTCACACGACCATCAATATATTCCTTATTATCCTGATAAGTACCCCTACCCTCTATGTCCGTAATCTCTGGCGGATCGACAATGGTGAGAGGCGAGCGGTAGTCAATGAAGTCTTTGTAGTAATCGTAACCATAACTGACTGGACGATGTTCGATGTCAGTTCCACCATACCAGTTCGTACTTGAAATCGCTACAGTACCATAACTATAGCTTGCAGAAGCTCTGTCACGACTCGTGATAATTTTTATTCCGATAAGTTCACGATTCCGAACAAATCTTATTTTTTCTTCATCGTTCATCTGGTTGTAGTGCTTTAATAAGGTACCACTCAGTTCTACTTTTGGAGCAACAATTTTAATGATTCTTTGACCCAAGTTTGTTCCTGCGGCAAATCGGCTGCTGTCAATATACGTTCCGAATCCGTACGCTGATGTCGGTGCAAAATCAAAATAGCGATCTTGCTTATCGTATCCTTTGAAAAAGCTCACCTGTACGCCTTTGATAATATCAAAATTTGTCCCTTTGATGGTGATAGTATCGCCCTCAGCGACAACAGAAGGTTCAACGCTGGTGATAGAGGTTGGGAAAATCATTCCTTGCGGGCTTGTACTCATATCCAGTAAGGTTACCGAAGCCACTTCTGTTTTCACATTAATAGTGCTACTGAAAATATCAATCGGCACAACCACTTTGAGGACACCGTTTTCCGCCGTCTGAAGCTGTGCCAGCTTCCCACCAATAATGACCGACGGCGGAAGAATGTTGGAATCTTCACTGTAGGGTCCGTTCAGGAAGTTTGTTCCTTCGATTTGAATCTCGTCATTGGGTCGGGCTAGGTGCGTTCTCGTCGGGTCGGTACGCCCCGCAAAAGTGATAGTGGGCGTTTCGGCTTTTGGTGTTTTGCACGTCATGGTGTGCGGACAATCCACATAGTCGGAATAATACTCATAGGTGTATTCTCGTTGTTCGCCGTCTATCGTTGTTATCGTTACAGTCGCTTGCTTTTTGGTATCGCTCAGAATGAAACGCGCCCGCAAGGTATTGACATCGGGAACCAAGCGCATACGGTCTGCATAGTTGGCTTTGTTGTACATTTCTTTGAGTATTCCAACCAGTTCCAATTTTTGTTTCCTGATTCTGCTCGCCCCCATCCTTTCGCCAGAATAATTTTCGGCATTGACCGGAATTTCTTGAAGCAATCTGGATGCTGGGTCACTGTTGTAAAAATAGAACTGAACACGCTTTACTGAAGAATACCCTGTCATGGTAAAATTGAAATACGCGTTTCCTCGGGCAACATCCGTTTTCGGAGTAACATCGGTAACAGAGAATGGAAGAGTAATAAATTTCTCACTCTCAATGCCCGTATTTCGAGCTTTTACCATAACTCTGACCGAAAGATCATTACTGGAAAAATTCAGAGGAAGCAGCGTGCTAATGTGGAGATTGGAACAGGTAATGACAGAGAGTACGTTATTTCCTACCCTCACTTCTGGTACGCTTCCGTCGAGCAGAAAATTCGTTCCTCGAATAGAAAGCGTATCACCCGGCTTGGCTGTGAACTCTGGGAAATTTCTTTCCGCACCTGCCCATGTAATTTTTGGACCAGGAGGAATCGGAATCACTTTGCTGACACTACGATTCGTTGTTAGTATCGTAAAATTGTCAGTATTCGCAAGGGTAGCATTATCATTCGGTATTGTATATTCAGCAATGGTGCTATTATCCTTCGTTGTTATAATCATCATCTTATCCTCAACCCCTGTTGCACCTTGAGAAGACCTAAAATTCTGCTGATAAGCCACCTCAATATTACCGAGATTGAATCCAGAAATCGTTACCTTCATGCCCTTTTGTGAGGTTAAGGGAGAGATAGATTTTATCACAGTGAGGTTTTGTATCGAAACGGTACTTACGCCTGAAATAAAGCTCATGCGTACTTCATTATTGCTGGGGTTCTGCGGAACAATAGCACGAATACGCGAAGGCGTACTGCCCGGAAGGAGCGTGGTAACAGTCCCGCAGACGGTCAGGTCTTTTACATCCCCCAAGCATGAACCAAGAATGGTAATCGTATCGCCCGGCATGACCAATGTGGGAGAAACACTCGTCAATGTGGGATTTGCCATAAACCACGCAGGAGTTTGTGTATTTCCGAAAGAGGTTGTTGCGGAAATATTCCCCACTCTGGCATCGGGCGGCACTGTTGCTGTGATGTTTCCATTCACCAGCGTTGCAGTCGTAACAGCACCCCAAAACGAAACCTGCGTAATGGTACTAAGATTTGTACCCGTAATGGTGACGGAAGTACCAGCAGGACCGCTTGCTGGCGAAAAGCCCGTAAATGTCGGTGCAAGAATCACGGTAAAGCCCTCACGGCTGACCGTGCCAAGCGTGGTTGTTACCGACAGGCTCCCGCTCGCTGCATTTGCAGGAACTGTCGCCGTGATTTTGCTGGCATTGTCCACCGTATAGGTTGTTGCCGCAACACCGCCAAAAGACACCCGCGAGGCGGCGGTAAGATTTGTACCAGTAATCGTGACCGTCGCTCCCACAGTGGCAGTTGTGGGAGTAAAGCGAGAAATGGTCGAAACGGGTATAAGCGTGAACTCATTCGTTGATGTTGTGCCACCTGGAGTGACGACAAATATCCTTCCTGTATTAGCACCTGCTGGCACGATACCTGTAATGGTATTGGCATTCGCACTGGCGGGAGCTACTCGCGCACCGCCAAAATTCAAGCGAAATGCTCCGCTCAAGTTTTCGCCCGTAATCGTTACCAAACTACCACTTGTCGCACTTTGAGGCGAAAAACCAGTGATAATTGGCGCGGGAACAAACGTGAAGCCTGGCAGTTTTGCCGTGCCACCTATCGTTGTCACGGCTACTTCGCCGCTTTTCGCCGTTGGTGCGGGAGTCGCTGTGATTGTTGTTGCATTGATGACTGTAAAGTTTCCAGTGCTTACGCCGCCAAATGATACCTGCGTGAGGTTGGAAAACTTTGTACCTTGTATCAGATACTGCCCTCTTCCAGTGGCACTATCAATCTGAAAACTGGTCATTGTTGGCGGGTCTTGGGTGATAACCACAAAACCGCTTGCGCTTGCTCCGCCGCCGCGCGTTATTACATCCACCCTACCGCTTTTGGCACCAGTCGGCACCGTTGCTTCAATTTTTGTGTTATCCACAACGGTAAGGGTCGCTGTTGAAACACCACCAAAATCGACGCGCGTTGCTCCTCGTATAAAGTTAGAACCGTTAATCGTTACAACCGCTCCTACGGGCGCACTTTTTGCTGCAAAACTGCTTATCGTTGGTGCGGGAAGAGTAAATCCAGCTCTGAATGTTGGTTTACCAGACACAATGACCGAAACATTTCCACTGATGGCATCGGGTGGAACAACGGCTGTCAGAAGTGTATCGTTGATAACACTCACGCTGCGTGCTTGCACACCACCAAAGGTGACAGAAGCACTGGTGGTGGAATACTCAATAATACCTTTGGGAACATTCGCTTTGGAGGTAGCGAACTGTGTTCCAGTAATGGTGATTGATGCTCCGGGCAAAGCAGACTTTGGGGTAAAATCAGTAATGGTGGGAGCGGACAAAATAAATTCAAATCCCGACCCCGTTTGTGCCACGCCGACACTGGTTCGCACAATCACGCCGCCGCTCCGTGCATATTGAGGAACAACAGCCCGAATAAGCGTATCATTGACAACGGTATAGCTTGCTGCCAGAATCTCGCCTAACTGGTCTTGTCCAAACGCTACTTTGCTGACCGTAATGCCGTCATTCTGAAAGTTACGCCCGAAGATACTGACAGTTTCTCTTGCACCAGCTCTCGGTGGCGAAAAACTACTAATCACAGGCTTTGTATCGCTCGGTTGCACCCTAAAGTCTTCAAAGATAGCCGATGTCCCGCCAGGCGTTGTCACCGTGATGCGGTTGCCCGCATTGGCGGGAAGTGCCACGGTCAAGGAGGTTGCTGTACCGCCTGTTGGTATAGCCCGCACCGTTCCGAAGGTTACTGCCGTCGCGCCCGCGAGGTTTGTTCCCGTGATGGTCAGCACATCCCCAGCTTTTCCTGTTTTCGGACTAATCCCTGTGATCGTCGGGGCTAATGCTGGAACGGCAACCGTGAAATTATTGAATATCGGCGATGTGCCGCCAGGGGTCGTCACGCTCACGCCATTGCCCGCACCCGATGGAACGCGCACCCTTACGCTATCTCCAGCGTTGAGATTTGGAACCGCCGTTGCCGTGCCGAACTTCACTTCTCGTACATCCTGAAGCACTATCCCACGTATCGTTATCTCGTCGCCCACCTTCGCGCTCGGCGGCGTGATAAACATTATTATCGGTTGAGGTTGAAGGCGGAACGTTGCCACCGTCGATGGT
>RDXM01000150.1 GCA_004292595.1 Candidatus Kapaibacterium sp.
CCTTACGGCTCTACTGGGACAATCCAAGACTCATTACTCGGCTCACAGCTTATTCATGGATACGAAAAGCACCAAAATACAATTAAAATGGTATTATCTGTGCCACAAAGATCTAGTGAAGCAACGTTTCTGTGGAAATTATTTGACACCGCCCATGAGCTTTGCAACTGGCTTAGAGACAAGCATAAACGCTAATCCCACGCCAGAAGCAATCGCAAAAACAATCAAAAATACTTGCGATGCTGGAAGGTGTTCCATCGTGCCAGCAGCTTGTCCGGCGATGTAATTCCCGACCGACGACCCCAAGAACCAGGGCTAATGCACAATTCGCCAAAGGTATGAATGCAAAAGACAGAAAGCAACCACAGAGGAGACACTTTCGTGCCGTCTGCGGCAGCCGTCGCCCCAAACGACAACACCAGAAAACCTATGCCAACCAGCACTAAACCTATGGCGAATTTCATCGGCGCAGACGGCTGGCGGTCGCCAAGCGCAACCCAAATCCATGCAAAAATCGAAGCAAAAATTACAATAAACATGGAATTGAGCGATTGAAAATACGATGTTGGAATCGTAAAACCAGCAATGACGCGGTTGGTAGAATCGCGGGCAAAGAGCGTAAAGGTTGTGCCAGCTTGCTCGAATGAACCCCAGAAAATAGCGGACAAAACGAAGAAAATGCCAATCACGATAAAGCGTTTTTTCTCAACCAGCGATAAGGATTTATCCGAAAAAACAACGATGAAAAATGCTGCTGGAATGAGAATGTATGCGATGTTGAAGACCGTGCGGACAAGAGCAATCGTCAAAGGAAGAATGTTCGTAAAATGCAATGCTGCCGAAATCCCAACCACGCCGAGCACGGCAGCACTAATTTTCAGCAGTGTCCGTTTTGCTATGGCAATTTTTTCTGGGTCGGAAGGCGGCTGCCCAACCACACCAAGATGCCGTGTGCCGAACCAGAACCAAATCACGCCAATAACCATGCCGATTCCAACCGAGAGAAAGCCCAAATGCCAGTTGATTTTTTCGCCAAAACTGCCGACAATCAGCGGTCCGACAAACCCACCAAAATTGATACCCATGTAGAAAATGGAAAAGGCTGCGTCGCGCCTTGAGGATTCATCTGTCGAATACAAACCACCGACCATCGCGCTTACATTGGGCTTGAGCAAGCCTGTTCCCAGCACAATGCAGGACAATCCCGCAATGAGGAACGAAAGCCCGTGAAGAGCTAAAATGAGGTTTCCTGCGGCAATAAAAATGCCACCAAAGAGTACCGCTCGGCGTTGCCCCAAGAGATTATCCGCAATCCAGCCGCCCGGAACAGCAGCCAGATATGCCATTGCGGTATAAAGTCCGTACACAAAGCCCGCCGTGCCAGTGTCGAAGCCAAGTCCGATATTTTGAAATTCTGGCGAAGCAACAGCAGGAGCCGTGAGAAAGAGCAGCAAAATTGCTCGCATTCCATAGTAACTAAAACGTTCCCAAAATTCCGTAAAAAAGAGAACCGACAAGCCAAAAGGATGTCCAAAAAATTGCTTGCCAGAGGGTGCATTTGTTGGTGGCGCGGTTGATTTGCCAAGATTTTCCGTCATAGTAGAACACACAAAAAATGAAAAGAGAGAGAGTAATTACCTTCGCTGGTAGCACAAGCATTGAAGCGTATTAGGCGGTTATCTGCGCATCGTTCAAACACACTATATCAACACAAAGCAGACAAGCACGAAAGATAGGAAAAAAAATTTACGCAACAAGGGCGTTTTTCTTGGAGAGGATATTTTACGCTTATTCGGAAGGTTCGCCCTGAAGAATCAGCATTTGGAATTTGCGTGTGTTTCATGCAATTTAGAACTCACGATTTCAACCCTATAACCTCTGTACACGACAAAACTTTTTTCATAATGGCACAGACATTCTTGTCTGTGAGCGTTGGTGCGGGTTTCAAGCGGAAACCACAGACAAGAATGTCTGTGCCACTGAAGTCTGATTTGACGGGCTTTTCAGAGATTTTGTCGTGTACAAAGCCCTATAACACACAATTTTCTACACATCGAAAGGACTGTATGCCACATCCCGTCATTACTCGCGCACATTTAGACGCTTCAATGTCATATGGAGAATATCTGCGCTATTCAGAAGAATGCTTTGCCAAAGGGCGCACGACATCTGAAGCAGACGACCTCAATACGCCGAAACATCTCGAATTCACCTCACTTAATTTTCAGCGCATGAAGCGCATTTACACCACAACCAAGCTCCGTGAAGACCTTATCGCGGCATTGCAAGCTCTCTCAGAAGCGCAGACATGGCTTATTCTCTCGGAGTCGTGGTGTGGCGACGCGGCGCAGTGTGTTCCTGCCTTGCAGCTTATGGCAGAAGCCGCATCACATCTGGAGGTGCGCATTGTGCTTCGTGATAAACATCTCGACATCATGGACAGATATTTGACCGGAACATCGCGTTCTATTCCGAAACTCATTGCACTGAACACTGCAACGCTCGACGAATACGGCAACTGGGGACCACGCCCGAAAGCCGCTCAGGATGCGGTTCTTGCCATGAAAGCACAAGGAATTGAACACGACGAGATGATTACACAAGTTCACGCATGGTATGGCAAAGACCGCACCAAATCGCTGCAAGAAGAGATGCTTGCGCTTGTGCAAGAGTGGGGAAAAGGAAAGGCAGAAGGATAAAGGCAAAAGGATAAAAGCAGAAGGATAAAGGTTGAACGTCGCTTTAAGCCTGATGTTTAGCCGTTTGTTGTAAGAAAATATTCTCCAAAGGCTTGTAAATGCTCACTCTCCATGATTGAACTTTTCAAAATATGGTTCATCAGCGTAACAATTATTGATGTGATTGATATTTTGCTGGTCGGCTTTACGCTCTACTTTCTTTATCAAACCGTCAAGAACACGGTTGCGGTGCAGATTTTTATTGCGATTGTGGTCATTTTGGCGGTGTATTTTTTGACCGAAGCTCTGCACCTACGCTTGCTGAATCTTATTCTGCGCACACTCGGTGGAATCTGGCTTCTGGCGTTTATCGTGCTGTTTTCGCAAGAAATACGGCGTGTGCTGTTGCTTATTGTGCGCTCGCCAATGTTCAGCGTGTTCACAGGCGGTCAGCTGAACGAAACGATTGATGAAATTGCGCGGGCAGCCGTTGAAATGGCGGAAAAGCACACTGGCGCACTGATTGTCTTTGCTCGCTCGACTAATATCAAAATGACGATTGAAACGGGAATCCCGCTTCAGGCGCAGCTTTCAAAGGAATTGATTGTTGCAATTTTTAATCCGAAATCGCCTTTGCACGACGGTGCAGCGGTTATTCAAAATGGCGTTATCGAAGCGGCACGGTGCATTCTTCCTCTGAGTCTTACCACGCGCTTTCAAGGCAAGCACTTAGGTACGCGCCACCGTGCGGCGATGGGTATTTCTGAGCAAGCGGATGTGCTGGTGCTGGTGGTTTCAGAGGAAACAGGTAAAATCTCGCTTGCAGAAGAAGGAGTGTTTATCGCGGGCGTAACAGCGAGCAATTTATATGAAGTCCTCTCAGAACGCTTGGGAACTCGCACCCGTACTGGCGCAGCGGCAAGTAGCGATAAGGAACTGGTTGCGCTCGTGGAAGAACTTCGCACAACCAATCTCGCGCTCGCAGGCAAGCAAGACGCAAGCAAGCAAGAATCGGCAAAGTAGAATGCGTAACAAAGAGAACAGGCTTGAAAATATCATATTTCCAAGCCTGTTTTTTTATTAGGGCTGAATCCGATAAATCATACGCGGATACGGATTCGTTTCGCGGATGTGTTCTGCACCCGTAATCCACTTCACTGTGCGCTCCAAGCCAAGCCCGAAGCCGCTATGCGGCACACTTCCGTAGCGGCGCAAATCCAAGTACCATTCAAAGGATTCGAGCGGCAAATCATGTGCGAGAATGCGCTCTTTTAATGCCTCGAAATCATCCTCGCGCTGCGAACCGCCGATAATCTCGCCCGCACCTTCGGGAGCAAGCATATCCATTGCCAGCGCGACTTTTGGATTTTCGGGGTCGCGCTTCATGTAAAACGCTTTTACTTCCGTCGGATAACGGTGAACAATGCACGGTTTCTCGAATTGCGACATCAGTGCTTCTTCCTGCGGCGCACCAAAATCCTCACCCCAAGGGAAATCAATCTGAATTTCCGAGCCGTCTGCCTGTTTCCTATTGAGCTTCACGTTGTTTTTATTCAGCCATTCAACCGCTTCGGTGTACGACATACGGTGGAAGGGACGTTTTACCTTTTCGAGCTTGGAAATATCACGCCCAAGCGTTGTCAGTTCTGGCATACGATGTTTCAAAACCGTTTGTACGATATACTCAACAAAATCCTCTGCTAAGTCCATATCATCGGCTAATTCAAAGAATGCCATTTCGGGTTCGACCATCCAAAATTCCGTTAGGTGGCGGCGAGTTTTGGATTTTTCTGCGCGGAAAGTCGGACCGAAGGTGTAGATTTTCCCCTGCGCCATTGCAGAGGCTTCGCCGTAGAGCTGTCCTGATTGCGACAAGTATGCTTTGCCCAAATCGAAATATTCCGTTTCAAAGAGCGTGGATGTGCCTTCGCAAGCGGCAGGCGTAAGAATGGGCGAATCCATAAGCGTAAAGCCATTGCCATCGAAGAAATCACGGATAGCTTTCACAATCGTTGCGCGAACCCGCATAATGGCGTGTTGGCGCGTTGAGCGCAGCCAGAGGTGGCGATTTTCCATGAGAAATGCGTCGCCGTGTTCTTTCGGGGTAATGGGATAATCTTTCGCAATGTGATGAATCTGAAGGTTGCTTACGTCCACTTCTACGCCGCTTGGCGCACGGTCATCGGCGCGGACAGTGCCGTCAATGGTGAGCGAGCTTTCTTGCGTGAGTGTTTTTGCGGCTTCAAAGACTTCTTCCGCAACGGCAGTTTTCAGCATCACGCATTGCACAATGCCCGAACCGTCGCGGAGCTTGATAAATTGGAGTTTTCCTTTTCCGGTGGTGTCATAGACCCAACCGCGCAATTTCACCGTTTGCCCGACGAGGCTCGGTAATTGCTCAATGGTGTGGTAGGATTTGTAGGCAGATTCGACCATAGTGTTGAAAATGATAACAAAAGAAAAATGGAACTGGCTAACGTTCGACAAGATGAAAATTTTATCCGAAGTGATTTTGACCGCTTCAGAAAGCAAACCCGCCGTAAGCAAGCAATGAAGCTACTTCGGCGGGTTGTAAGCGACAGAAAGACCACAAAAAAGCACATACTATTTCGGTATTCGCCGTGATTCGAGCGTTTGCTTGATAGTGTCTTTTTGGTCTTGGACATCCTTACGCACCTCTTTCCCAAAAGAGCGAAGAGATTGCATATGCTTACGGAGGCGGATACCTGCCTCTTTATTGCCCTTATCGTAAAACTTTACGAAGTCTACTTCAAAAGTTTTGATGAGGTCTTGGAGTTCTTCATAGCGATTCATAACAACAGAGATAACTCGTACAATTATTGCGAACACAATAAACGCATTGTGTTCTGGAATTAAAAAAATACTACCCAACAATGAGAAGAACGTACGCTCTCTGAACAGAGTTTTAGTGCGGCGTTGAGGCAATTATATTTTTTGTATGCTTGCTGGCAACGCTGGCACTTGCGCAATAATATTTGCAATATACACTTTTACCTGTCTCAAAACAGCAACAATTTGGAAAATATCTTGTTTGCTTGCGTCGAATGCCAAGCTCACTGCATAGTTTTTCTCTTGTAAGACCACAAAATACCAATCTTCGCCCAAAATATAGCATCCGTACAATATTTGCGAGGGCGGATTGAGTGTTTGTGCGGCTATCATTTCGGCAAGAAGCTGCCCCAATGGGTCGTTGTTTCGTCCGCGTTTGCGCTTGTATTCGTGGAAAAAGAAATAGGGCTGACGCGGAACGGTTTTGCCCGTCGCTAGCATGAAATCTACCTTTCCACTTAGCTCAATATCGTGAATAACGGCGTGCAAGGGACGTTGCAAAAAAGGCTTGAAGAGCTTTTCTTCTAATTGCGCCAAGAGCATCAACGGTCCGAGAAAATAAAATTTTAGCTCGTCTTCATTCCATGCTTCGACATTTTTGCGAAGATATTGCTGCAAAAGCAAAAGCTGCTCGCGTTCACGCTCGGAAACGTGTATTGGTGCGGCAAGCCAGTCGTTGAGTGCTGGCATTTCATCAATGCGCTCCAGCCCGAAAACCAGCTCAATATCATCAATAATCCACGTATCGAAGGGACGCTTACGCGGTTTGATTTTGGGAGGATTCATCACTTTTCCAAAAAATAACCATGACAAAAAATACTGCGCCGCCCTTGAATGCTGGATGCACACAGGAACGACGCAGTACAAATCTACAAAAACTTGAGAACGTTATGCGAGAAAAATACCGATGTTTTATTGCACAAATGTTGCCTATCCTGCCTTAGAATGTAAACGACAACCGTGCATAGATAAAGCGACCATTCGCACCAAAAGGAACGATGTTTGGATAGCGAATAACACCTTGCTCACCGTTCAGGCTTGTTGAATTGACAAAATTTGGCTGACCACTACCCAACGTCGGGCGATTAGGATTAACGACGGTGCGTTGATTGAGAACAAAATCAGGATAGATGTCCAGCAAGTTGTTTGCACCAATACCCACGCGAATACCTTTGACAATATCTACCGAAATATCAAGGTCGGTAATGATTTTTGCCGAGAAGGTTTGGTCAAATACTGTTACCGGAACAGGTGTTACAACCGCAGGTGTAACGGTGCGGTCTGTTGTTGTTGTCGGCGGAATATCCGCACCACTGACTTCACCAAAACGAACATTGCGAAGCATCACGGCAAAATTATTCCAGTTCTTATTGTCATAGTTAATTGTAAACTGGATATTGCTTTGTGGCTGACCAAGCTCTAAGCGAGTCCGTTCTACGCGGTCAAAAAGCGTCGGAACAGGGTCTGTTGCGGTGTACACGGACGAGAGTGCCGTCGGAACGTCAGAAACACGGGTTACTTCATTACGAGTAAAGTTTGCACCGAGCGTAAAGCGGAGTTGTCCAGCAGTTTCTGGCAAGGTTACGCCGTAGCGCAAAATAATGTCCACGCCATTGGTGCGTGTATCAACGGCGTTGGTGAAGAAGCGTCCACCGCCGATACCCTGCAAACCATTCTGTGCTAGAAGATTACGAACTCCTGCAACGGTAAAGTTACCTGTCAAAACAATACGGTCAGTAATGCCGATGTAGTAATAATCAGCCGTGAACGAGAAATTCTCAACCACATCCAACGTAAGACCACCACTAATGTTCAAAGAACGCTCTGGCTTGAGCGGTTGTGCACCAAGCACTTTTGCGGCGGGAGAACTAACGGGGAAGGTGGCAATATCGAACGGAATACCACCGATAAAGTTTGTTGCCGTTGCCGAGAAGTAATTCTGCTGAAGCGAAGGCGCACGGAAGCCTGTGCTAATAGCACCACGAATACCGATTTTCTCAACGGGCTCAAGGCGGAATGCAAACTTACCATTCAATGCTGGACCGAAATCGCTATAATTCTCAAATCGTCCAGCTGCACTGATAAGAAGCTGTTGGAATGGCTTGGTTTCGAGGTCAAGATAGAGCGAAAGGTTGTTGCGGTTTGCATTTTGTGTATTCGCCGCATCCGTAGGTTTAAATCCAGGGAATACCTGTGCGCCTGCGGCTGGTATTCCACCTGCTCCTTCCTGTGTAGTGGGAACACGTACCGTAATATTCGGTGGATTTGTTGCACCCGTATTATTTGGCTGATTCCACCATGATTCTGGCTGACCTTCAATAATGCGATATGATTCCAAGCGGAATTCACCACCAAAGGCGATGCTCAAGGGCGCAGCTAAACCAATTTCAAGGGATTTGAAAATATCAAGGTTGGTAGAATTTTGCTGATAAAAGAGCGTACCAGAGTTGAAATTACGCGGGCTATTTGTGCCGAGTGAAGCATTCCATGAATTAACCACGTTGAAGTTGAATGAGTTTTGTCCGTAGGTATTGCTCAAATCGTATGTCCAACCATCAATGCCGCCTTTTACACCAACTGCTCCAGACAAGTCATTGATTTTACTGTTGATGAGCGGAAGAAAGCCGTTCGGATATACGCGAGTGTCATTGCGTACATCCAGAGGGCGACGGAAAAAGCCCGGAGCAAATACTTCGCGGTACATATACCCGCCAAAGGCATAGATATTCACAAGCTCACTTATTGGCAAATTCAAATTCAAGAAGCCACCCATATCTTGGGTCTTGCCATCGCCCCACCAGTGGTTAATTGGCTGTGTGCTTCGGTCAGTAGTGGGATTGCGTGGGTCAGTTGCTGGAAGATATTGCGGGCGAAAATCCCCGCCAGAACGGTTCGTAGAATCACGAGTACGATACGTTAAGCCAAGATGAATGCTTCCTGCATTTGGCAAAGCAAACCCAGCATTCGCGCCAATATCAATCACGCGCCCATCGCCGACGGTGGTTTGACCAAGTGTGCCAGTAACGTTAAACGCCGCATCGGATCGCAGAATCACGTTGAGTACACCTGCAATAGCATCCGAGCCGTATTGAGCCGCAGCACCGTCGCGCAAAACCTCAATGCGCTCAATCATATTTGCTGGAATTGCATTCAAATCTACTGCCGCAGAACCGCGACCAACTGAGCCATTCACGTTAATCAAGGCAGAAGCGTAGCGGCGTTTGCCATTGACCAACACAAGTAATTGGTCGGGTCCCATACCGCGTATAGTTGCTGGGCGCACAGCATCAGTACCATCGGAAATAGAAGTGCGCGGGAAGTTAAACGATGGCACAGCCATTTGAATCATCTGATTCGTTTCCGTCAAACCACTTTGGCGCATTTCCTGAGCAGGAATGACATCAATAGCAACGGGAGACTCAACAACAGTGCGGTCGGAGCGGCGCGTACCGACGACCACAATTTCACTCAAACCGACCAAGTCTTCTTCCATTGGAATATCCAGCGTTTGTGTATCACCTGCTGCAACAGTGATGGTCTTTTTCACTGTTTTGTAGAGCGGGAAACTCACGATAAGCTGGTGCGTTCCCGGAGGAAGGGAAAGCGTGTAGGTGCCGTCTATCTTGGCATTTGCGCCCGTCCGTGCCGAAGGAACATTGATTTTTGCTGCAATCGGTTCTTTGGATTTTTTGTCCATGACTTTGCCCGTAATTGTTGCTTTCTGCGCAAATGCCGCGCTATGGGCAAATACCGCCAAAAGCAGCATTACGACTGGCACAAAAACACGTCGTTGAAGTGTGGTCATACAATACCTCGTTGGTGTGAAGGTGATAAAAAATGTAAGAGAGGATGTAAACTGCATAGTTGCGCATTTCTGCATAACGTGATGTTGCACAAAGAGAAAGATACTCACAAAATACCACAGATGCAAGCAGTCGCGCCTCGCGTTGGAAAATTTATGCAAAAAAAAGCCGCATCTGTGAAAAACAAATGCGGCAACGGAGAAATGCGAATCTACAGCAATCTTTAAAACTCTTTCCGCGAAAATGAAAACGCTGAAAGCCCGAAGAATACAAGCGCGTAGGCAAGCGAATTGTAATACGGAACGGTATTGGTAATGGTCTTTTCTTGGACGATACTGCTGGTAATCTGCGCCATATCTGCCACTTGCGGCGTGGTGTGATAGACGAGCGTAATCATGCTGCGCCAAAAATCGCTGGAAACAGCTTGAAACATCAGTTCTTCGCGGCTAAAGAGAAGCGGGCTGGCGGTATAAACAATCAAGAAGCAAATAACCATGCCACTTACAGCCGAGCGTGATTGAATCCCCACATACACCAATACGCCATACAAGCCCAAAAACGTAACGATAAGCGGCACAAGCGAAAGCATATAGCCCGTCGTCCACACGCCCGTTGCAATCGAAATAATACCCCACGAACCCAGCATAAAATAGAGCGTCAGCACCAACACAACTGCAAAGCCGCCTAGAACCTTGCCAAAGAGCAAGGTTACGCGAGAAAGCGGCTTGGAAAGGAGCAAATCAATCACGCCTTTAGTCATCATATTTGGCACCATATCGGAGGTGATGATGATTGCCAAAATGAGCGCGGCATTGAAAAATGCAAAGCTGATACCGCTTTGGAGCGAGCGAAGTTTCTCGCGGAGTGCCACGCCGAGCGGGTCGTCGGGCGTGGGTTGCAGATTTTGAATCTGCTCCTGAAAGCCAGAACTGAAGCAGTATGCCGTCAGAATCACCAGTCCGATAGTGGAAATAATTGCGAAAACAACAAACACCTTCTTCGAGAGTGCTTCCAAAAATGTTTCGCGGATGAGAGCGTAAATTTTAATCATTTGTTCGTTTAGTTGCTTGGTTGCTTAGTTACTTGGTCATTGGTCTTTTGAACAGCGCGTAGAATCACGCTCCATGTGCTAAAATTCTTAACCTTTATCCTTTTGCCTTTATCCCTTTGCCCTTTTCTTATTTGCTTTCTGGGCGCAGCAATTCTTGGCTTTCTTGCATCAGTTCGATGAAAATTTCTTCCAAAGAACTGCGTTTTGGTACAATCGTTTCAATAAAACAGCCCGCCGCACGAAGCGCATCAATGCTGGTGTTCAGCATATGTGGATTTGTTGCCTCAATTTCTGCTTCGCGGGTTCCGGCGTTGTAACTCAGCATTCCCTGAAGACCATTTGGCGGAGTGCCTCCAGAGAGCGTAATCACGTGAACGCCTTGTGTTTGCGTGAGTTCTTGGGTGTTACCTGCTTTCACGACCACGCCCTTGCGCATGATTGCAACGCGGTCGGTGATAAGTTCTACTTCGGAGAGCAAGTGCGAATTGACAAAAATTGTTGTGCCTTCATTTTTCACAATCTCCAGAATGCCCCGTATTTCCTTGCGTCCAACAGGGTCAATGCCGTCGGTTGGTTCGTCGAGGAAGAGCAGTTTTGGGTGATTGAGCAAGGCTTGTGCAAGCCCGATACGCTGCATCATGCCTTTGGAATAGCGTTGAATCTTGAGTTTGCGCCATTCGCTCATGTTCACAAATTCCAACACTTCATCAATGCGCTTTCCGAGAGCTTTGCCTGACAAACCGCCCAAATTGCCGTAAAATTCCAGCATCTGCTGACCGTTAAGGTAGAGCGGAAAACGGTGATTTTCGGGAAGATAGCCAATGAGCGTTTTTGCTTTGAGCGAACCAATTTTCTCGCCTAAAATTGAGCATTCACCAGAGGTCGGCGCGATAATGCCGAGCATGAGTTTGATAAGTGTGGTTTTTCCTGCGCCGTTCGGACCAAGCAAACCAAAGATTTCGCCTTGTTGGATGGTCAAATCAATCGGCTTTAATGCCTCGATGAGTTGTTTTCCGTTGCGATAGGTTTTGGAGATGCCATGTATTTCGATACAAGCTGCCATGCGGGTTGTGGGGTGGTGTGAGAGATTGTTATTATGTACTATTTTTAGTTTTCAGTGGCACAGACATTCTTGTCTGTGAGTGTTGGTGAAGGCTTTCAAGCTACAAGCACAGACAGGAAGTCTCAAGCCACTGATTGATTCTGATTGACTTGATTTACGTTGCTTTTTTGCCGTGTTTTTCCTCGCGCTTTGCAACATTCCAAAGTTCATCCATTTCCTGAAGCGATAGAGCGTCAAGGCGGCGTGACTGCTCGGCAGCAAGCTCTTCGATGCGTTGAAAACGGCGCATAAATTTTGCGTTGGCGTTTTGCAAGGCTTGTTCGGCGTTTATTTTCAAAAAGCGCGAGGCGTTCACAAGGGCGAAGAGCGCGTCGCCGAATTCTTCTTCGATGTTAGCGCGGTCGTTGGCGGCGCGGGCAACGCTGAGTTCGGCAAATTCTTCGGCAACTTTTTCGAGTGCGCCTTCGGCATCTTGCCAATCAAAGCCAATCGCTGCAACTTTTTCCTGAATCCGCGTTGCACGTAAAAGCGCGGGCAAATGCTTAGGAACGCCTTCCAGCACAGATTTCCGCCCTTCGCGCATTTTAATTTGCTCCCAATTCCGCTTTACATCCTCAGCCGAATCCACGCCTGAAGCACTGCCAAAGACGTGCGGATGCCGTGTTACGAGCTTGTCAAATTCGCGGCGCAAAATTTCTTTCATCGAAAAGGCGGATGTTTCCTCAGCAATGACCGCATTCATCACGACGTGGAGGAGAATATCGCCAAATTCTTTTGCCATTTCTGTATCGTTGCTTGCTTCGACGGCATCAATAGTTTCATAGACTTCTTCCAAGAGCAAGGGCGTAAGCGAGGTGTGGGTTTGCTTTCTGTCCCACGGGCATTCCACGCGGAGAATGCGCACCAAATCAAGAAACGCACGGAAGTACTCGGCTTCGTCCTCTGGCGCGTGAATGATGGGAACAGCGCGGGGAAGCGCAGTCGCAGGCGTTTGCTGCGCCTTCGTAATATCGGTCATATCCGTAGTCTCTGCGTTTGCCATATACTTGTGCTGCGCTGCTCTTGGTGATACGAAAAATGCGCCGCAATGTACGAACAAGTGTTGTTTTTCACAACTTTTTCGGTACGTTGATGGTCAATGATGTGTCGCTGCGCAGATTCCACGAGAGTCGTTGAACTGAGATTTTTGCAACGTACAAGACAGCAGTGACAAGCACATTACTCCACCACAAGTAACGGTGCGGCTTCCAAGCAATTACATCGTAAGCATTCTTCCCAAGCCAAAAACTGACGTCGGGCGCATACGGCAAAATACCGCCATGCTTGCGAGTATTCCACTTCGATGTTGTTGTACCCTAACAAGCACTACGAAAGAGGGCTAGTGGTTTGAAAATCTTGGACACATTGCTTATTGGAGTATCTTTGTACTCCGCCCAATATTTGGAGACCCACTAACCCACTATGAAATCTGGACGCAGAACATTCAGCGCCGCGTACAAAACACACATTGTTCTGGAATCAATTGGCAGTCCGTCATCACAGACGAAAATTTGCCGCCGAGAATTACTCTCGCTTGAGACGCTCAAGCAGTGGAAAGAACAGTTTTTAAGCAATGCTGTTGCCGCCTTTGGCGGCAGCCGTGCGCAGCAAGAGCATGAAGAGAGCATCGCTCGCCTGGAACGCTTGGTTGGTCAGCTCACTATCGAGAATAGCATTTTAAAAAAGTTTCGCCCATTTCGACCTCAGTAGTGGGCAAAAACGGGAGGTTGCTATGAGTCTCGTTCAAGAACATGGTTTCAAGCGCAGTGCCGTCTGTTAGGCATTAGGACTGGCACGAAGTATCAGTTATGCTGCCTCAGAAACACGAGCAACAATCAATTTTGATGCTGCCTTGCGCGAAGAAGCAGGGAAGCATCCCCGCGCTGGTTCACGAATGCTTAGTGCCTACTTGAAGCGTCGCGGCATCGCGCAGGCAGGCAGAACCCGCGTCTCTACAGCGATGCAGCATTTGGACATTGTTCATATCCCGAAGCGGCGCGTTGTGCGCACCACCAACAGTCGGCATGGCTTTGAACGATATCCGAATCTTGTTCTCCATCGCGCTGCCGAAACGACCGATGAAATCTGGGTTGCGGACATTACCTATATCCGTTTAGGCAATGGGTTTGTCTATCTTGCCGTCATTATGGATATGTACACCCGCGTCATTCGTGGATGGGCATTGGAAGCAACCATGGAGCAATCCCTCACGCTTGCTGCCCTTGAGATGGCTCTCAAGCATCATACGCCGCGTATTCATCATTCCGACCACGGCGTACAATATGCAGCTCTTGCCTATACAGAACGCCTGAAAAAGACTGGTAGTGCCATTTCGATGGCAGGCATTGGCGAGCCCACCGAAAATGGCTATGCCGAACGCCTGATGCGCACCATCAAAGAAGAAGAAGTTTCTTTGACCGAATATGACGATATTGATGATGCACGGGCGCATATCGGTCCGTTTTTGACCGATGTGTACAACACAAAACGACCGCATTCTTCGCTGAATTACCTTACGCCCGAAGAATTTCAAGCTCTTGCTGCACTCGCAGAACCCATAACTTTTGTCAAATAACTGTCCAGAAAAACCAGACCACTACAGTGCAAAAAGGGCATTCAAATTTGAAGAGCTTGGAATCGAAACAACGCCAAGTATCTCTGGCGTTTCGCCCCCGATGTACCGTTTGGTGATGACATAAACTCTTCCAATTTGTCTGAGGCTTGCCATTTTTGAGTAATAGCTTTTCACAATTTCGCAGTCGTCGGGACTACTGCCTTCGTTAATCAATGCTTGAGGAACAGTCTTACCTTGCTCAATTTTCCTTTTAATATCATCAGTATTGGTGCATTCCTGCTCTGCTTTCTCTAATGCCGCCGTGCGTGGGAAGGAAGGCGTAAAAACTTCGCGTAAACGCCCTATGGCAGAATTATCAGCTCTAAACACTGAGATATTGCTGAAAGCATAATCAGGAAGATGAAGCAGTCCTTCTTTAGTTGAAATATCAAGCGTTGAGAGAAGTTTACTCGTTTTTAATAATCGCTCCGTCTGCTGCAACGACGACAGCATCGAATGACAGTAATACGTTGTGTCTTTACCAGTCGTTATACCAGTATCTTCATCAACCACTTTTTGTTCAAAGGGTTTTGCGATACGACGCAAGAGGCTTGTATCCATCAAGGCTGCTATTTGCGGTTTCAAAAATACGATAGAATCGCAAAGAATCCAATACACCTTGAACAAGCCATTTTTCTGGCGGTTGCCAAAAATCGTTACGTTCGAGATAGCCGAAACACCGTTGGATTTTCCTCCAAGTCGTGAGATTTTCCCCGATGTTTTCATGGGCATCAAAGCGCGGCAAATATCTTGACGCAGCGATGTATCGCACACCGTCCAAGCATCGCAGTATATTTGCATATCAGGTGTTCCAAAGGATGCTTTTACAAGTTTCTGTGAGGCATCATTTTTCGTTGAACGATTGTCGGTGCTTCGCGGTAGAGCAGATTCCTTTTTTTGCGCCCGTGCTGTATGCGTTGGCAAAAAAAGTAGTATGGCAAGAGCAAACGTACAGCCCATATTCAACAACAGTCGTGATAAACGGTTGAATGACTCTACGAAAAGATAGGTATTCATGGGAATTTCTCGGGTTTTGTGTGGGGAAATCGTGTAAGGTCGTGAAGTGTACGATAAAAAAATTATTTGCGCTTTTCGCCGCCGACAGAGGCGGGAAACGCCATTACAGATGCTGTGCGGTCAATAAAAATACCTTTGCGTAAGCCTTCCATACAGTAGTCGTAGAGATTTTCGGCATTTGTTGTGAGCATCGAACCCCTGACGGCAACTAACGCCTTTGTTACCTCGTCCTTTTCAAATTCTTTTGTTTTGAACTGCCGTAATTCCGCCACGTCCAGAATACCACTCTTTATAGGTCCATAAAGTGCATTTAGGAGAAAGTCAGGATCGGCTTCTGCATATCTGCTGCTGGCTGCCTCTATAGAAACGACGCCGATAATGTTAGGTTCTCCCGTACGCATATTGACCAAGATGAATGCTTTTCCGATTTGAACAAGGCTTGCAAGCTGTATGTAATAATTCTTCACCACTTCACAATCTGTCGGGCTGCCACCTTCATCAATCATTGATTGTGGAACAGGTTGTCTTTTTCTAATTCTCTTATTAATTTCTTCAGAATTGGTACACGCTTTTTCGGCAGCCTCTAAGCCGGGAGTACGGGGAATATTTGGGGTGAATGTTTCTTTTAACCTGCGAACTAATGCGCTGTCGGCTTCATACAGCGCATAACCGCTATGGCGATAATAACCCAGTCTTCTCAGTGTTGCTTTTGCTTGATAATATCCTGCTTTATCCGCCAGAGAATAGATGAGTTCTTGTTCCTTTTCCATCTCTTGAACACTAAACCATTCATGTTGATAGGCAGAGCCACCTTCTACATCAAAAGGTGCAGAAAGTATATCACTAAGGAATGAAAGCATCGTGTCATCAATCTCACGTTTCGTTAGAAGCTCGTTTCCAAAGCGCAATGAGGTAATCTCAAATTTACCGTTCTTCTTGGGTATGCCGTGCAAAATAAGTGGAATTTCTGCACCAAGCGGTGTTGTCGGTACATTGCGTCCTATTCTAATAAGGTACACTTGCACCTCCTCACGAAGTGTGGGACTGGTAATGCGCCACACCCGCCATGAAGGGTACTTTGCCATGACTTCCAAAATCTTAGGGGTAAGTGTGCGGACGCGATAGAGAGAGTCTCGTACCCGTTCTGCTGCTGCTTTCTCCTCAATCGTTGGTTCGCCAGTGTTCTCTTGTGTTGTCTGTGCTGACGCAGTTGTTGCCGCGGTAAATACCACAGATTTAGATTTGCTGATGTTTAATTGCTTTTCAAAATTCACTTCAGGGGATTGATACAGTATATTGATGGATACAACGCATGATTCTCTTTGAAGTTCGGAATAAATACCTGCTGTGCGGTTCAGAATTTTTGCATTTACTTTGAACGCAACTGTTCCCCGCAGTATGCGCGTTTGTTGAGGTGGAATTCTCGGCAAGTTTTTTACGGTAATGGTGATAGGAAATGTCCCCGTCGAAACATCAAATTCACCCTGTTCAATATAAAAATTGGTTCGATTCGCCGTCCATGCAGCAGTTGGATCGGGTTCATCGCCGTTGTAAATGATGAGCTTTGTGTTATTTGAACTGTAATCAATGTCAGCAGGAGCATTCGATTCAACATCTGACAATGTTGCCTTTATGCTTTTGCTTACTTGAGGATTGCTATTATCCGCATCTATCGGAACCTCATAATCAACACCAATACCCTTGACGGCGATTTGGAAGTCAATTGGCTGCGATGCTGTATTGAGCATTGAGGAACTCGACCGCAACTCTCCAATACTACGATTGCATACAATATCTGGTGGCGTTTGATCGGGAGTAACGTTCTTTGAAAAAAGCTCCACCCGCTCGCCCGTCGGCGGATATATCCAGACTACGCCAAATCGTACTTTTCTCGCACTTGCAGGAATGTACGGACTACGCCAAATGTTATTATATGGATTATTGAGGTTCGGTTGTTCATTTCCGAATTGGTACTCTATTTTGAATTGTTCGGCGGGAAGTTCAGTCTCTTCAGGCAGGTTGCTTGACAAAGAAATCTGTTTTCCGTAATACAATTTCACACTTGAGATTTTTCGCATACTTTGGGTTGGTAATGTTGTGGGCAGCACTTTCCATTTTGCCGAAGCAGTTTTTCCACCGTCGGAAAGAGTGATGGTATATGTTCCCGCCGATACAGGCTTGTCAAAGGTAAGTGTTCCTTTGCCATTATTGAATACAAGACTATACCGCCCTTCGAGGCTTTGTTTGATGCTCACGGAAGGCTTTTTGTCCGCCGTGAACGGTATGATTGTTTTCGACAGTTTGTCGAAGGTGATGATGTTCTCGTCCAAACGTACAGTCTGGGCAAGCACGGTGCCTTGCGCTGTTATGCTTATGAGGAGCAGCGCGAAAAGATGAGCAAGAAAATATTTCATGAGAGTTCGAGTGAAGTTTCAGAAAATGGGGTTAAAAACTGGAAAATAGGAATTTTGTACCTTGCCGAGAGTTGAGATACCATCTACTATTCAGTTGGGCTACAACTGAATACGCCTAATACAAACAGTTGTTATTTAGCTTTCGTGCCTTTCTGCGTGGCGGATTTTTTTGCAAGTTCAAACGTTTCAAGCGTAGCTTTTTGTGTTGTTCCGCTTTGTTGTATCGTGGAAACTTGCTTTGTCAGAACATCATAGAGCGTTGTGCTGCCCAGCATCAACGTCTTCATATTTTCAACGGAGTAAAATTTGACGGGGTTTTTGACAACAGGATATTGTTTGTTCGAGAAGGAGTCAGAACGAAGTGCCACTGCGCCCAGAAGTTCGGGTGAGTTGCCTGTTTTCCCCTTCCCAACGAGTATTGCAACGTGGCTGAGAGACTGTCTGTAGGTTGCCAGCGAGATATAAAAATTCTTTACCGTTTCGCAGTCAGCCGGTGAAGCACCCTCGTTTATGAGCGACTGAGGTACGGGCTGTTTTTTTCTGATGCGCAAAATTATATCATCCGTATTGATACACTCTTTTTCGGCAGATTCCACAGCAGGTGTTTTTTTCGGTTGAGGCATAATGGCGTTGCGAAGTTCTTCGGTCGTGAGGGAGTCAGCAAAGAACACCTCGAAACCGCTCGCTTTCAACTGTTCTGGCATCCATGTTTGTTGCTTCAGAACAACATTTGAAGGTAAGGATACCATCGTAATTTCACGGTTCGAGGCAGGAATGGTTGTATTGATGGGAATGTCTATTTCCAAAAAGGTTAGCTCGGAAGATGTAGCCGCTACTCCCGCTTTTCTATTCACAATTTTGGCATTCATTTTTATTGCAACTTTCCCACGCACACGTGTACCGCTCATTGGCAGACCGCTCATCTGAATTTTTATCGAATATCTCTCCTTTGCGGGGTCAAAACTTCCGTCCGTAAGTTTGAAGGTTGTTGGGTTGGCAACCCACGATGACATCGGGTCGAGGTCATTATTGTAATAGACGTTGAGTTCTGTTGACGTGTAGTCTATGGAGGCATTTTCCGCTTCTACCTCGCCGAGCGTCGCCGAAATAGCTTTGCTTTCAAGCGGATTGCTGTTGTCGGCATCTATCGGCACATTGTAATCAAGCCCGATATTGTCATTGGTGAGCGTATAGCTATTTGTTTTTGGGTCAAACTCATTCTGTGTCGTACTACCGCTATACTTCACTTTTAGCGGTGTTTGCTCGGCGGAAAATTCTTGCCGAAACATGGGAACCGACTCACCCGTCGGCGGATATATCCAAACAACGCCAAATTGTACTTTTTTTGTGCTTGCTGGGATATGTGGACCCATCCACAATTCGGAAAAAGGAACATTGCGAACCGCAAGTTGATTGCCGTACTGATACTCAATGTTGAATTGCTGCAAAGGCAGTGCGGCTGCTTGCGGCAATCGTGCCGAAATGGTGAAGGGTATTCCGTAGTACACCTTCTGCACGGATAGGGTTTTCATACTTTTGCTGTCAAGCCCAGCCGGAATGACGCTCCATGTCGTTTTGGCTGTTTGTCCCGCAAGGGAAAAAGTAATGGTATATGTTCCGGCGGGAACAGGCGAGGTAAAGGTGAGAGTTCCTTTTCCGTTTGAAAGGGCAAGCGCGTAACGTCCTTCCAAGCCAGACGGTTCAATTTTAACCGCAGGCTGCGCACTTGCGGTAAAAGGAATAATTGTTTTGGTCAGTTTGTCGAAGGTGATGATTTTTTCCTCTGCAACAAGGATTTGTGCGCTACTGAGGGTGTGAAGGGCGAAAAATATCGCCGCGAGGAGCATCAAAAAACGGTTCATAGTTAGAATAGAAAAATGTAAAAAAAGGTGCGTCGGATGAATAGAAATGAGATATTATTTTTTGCCAATGACAACGGCAAGGTGCTTGCGCCAAGCAGACTGTCGAGTGCTTCGGTAACGGCATGGCACGATTTCGCGGCACTCGCCTTTTCTGGAGTAGTCCAGCACTCCCCAGAAGCCTTTTCGCCGCACGGCAAGTAGAGGTGCGGGTAGAAGAAAGACATTCACCGCTTCGTACACAAAGGGAGCAACGATTGTGCTGTTTGAGGAGATAATACCGTAGAGGGGCGTGGTATGGGCAATGTTCCTGGATGAAGAGCGAGCAAGAAAAAGCGACGCATTAAGCGGGGTAATGTCTTGATATACAAGGGGAATTACTTCTTTGCCTTGTGCAATATCCATCACGCCCCACATTGTGTTGCTTTTCTGAACAAGCCGCAAATCTGGATGTAGAGTGCCTTTTATGCTACTAAATTCCAGTGCGATGCGTTCTTTCCCGTTGCTGTCGAGCAGCCCCCAGAACTGACCTTTGCGTACAATAAATTCAATAGTGGGGAAGAGGCGAAAGGGAGTGTCACCAAGGTCAATTTCATCAAATATCGGCGGCACAACCGATAGTCCCGTGCTGTCGATTACTCCCCATGACGCACCCGTGATAGTGCCGCCCAATGCTGTTCCGCCAATACTGACAAGTGTACGGTTTTGGAAATGCGTCGGCTGAACAACGCTCCACTGCGGACGAATGAGTTCGTTCCCCCGTCTGTCGTACAAACCAGGAAGAGAATCAACGTTCATCCAAAATGTCGTGCCGTTTCCACGAAGGAATGTGGTATTGGGCGGAAGGATTTGTAAGAACCCGAAAAGCGCGAGGAAGAGCATGGGGAAGTGCATGACGTAGGAGGAAAATGAGTATGTTCGTTTGTTGAATCGTTATGTTCTGTCGCATTCACCTTTTTTGAAAACAACCAAGGTAAGTATGCCAAAAACCTGACAAATACAAGGTTTTATGCCCATAAAGGATATGTAACGGGATTTCTACTCGTAAACTCTACATTGCAGGGGCTGACGTGCGAAGGATTATTGAAGCAGACAATAAAGCGTCCGGGCAAGGTAGGATGAGGTTTGACAGACAGCACATCTGCTTCAAACATCGTCGTTCCGCTAAAAGCTACCACGCGGATCCGCTTGATGTGGGGAGTTTTGTGCTTGCCGATAATCCAATCGCCCGTGCATCCATGTTTTAAGAGGGTTGTCAAGCTGTCTTTTGTTCGCACTTGAATGAGCATGGTTTTCTTTCGATGAAAAAAGGTCAAAGAAATATCATGGCGGTACAAAGGAGTACCGTCAAAGGTTGTTACCGATGTATGTGGTTGATGTGCGAAGGGGAATTGCTTGCGTGTGCGCACGCCGCAAGCAATTATACAGAAGGTTTACACCGCTGACACCTGAACAAAAATGCCCATCTTGAAAATGCCCATCTTGAAAACCACTATCCTTGCGCCCGAACAATCAGCACGATATTGATGAAACAATAAATGCCGCCGATAATCCAAAACGAGA
>RDXM01000151.1 GCA_004292595.1 Candidatus Kapaibacterium sp.
CAGATTCTTCTCCAAAAGTTCTATCAAGGATACGCGTTCCATAAATTTTAAGCCTTTTTTGACGCAATATACGCTTTTTTTAGATGCAACAGCCCTCCTCTATCACGGGTGGGCGACAAATCGCTCACTTTTTTACTGATTTATGCAACAAAGCCCTATCCAATCATTAAACAAGCACTTTTGCTACAGCCGCACTCCCAAGACCAGCATATCATCTACCTGCATTACGTCGCCCTTGTGCGCATCTATCGCCGCCCCCAAAAGCCTCGGCTGCTCCTGAAGCGGCTTCCCCGCTATTTCCGTCAGCAAGGGGCGCAAGCGTTTCGGCATAAATCGCTGTTTTTCTGCGTTGTATTGGTCTTTGTAGCCGTCCGTCGTCAGATACAGCATCGTTGCGCCTTGGGGAACATTCGACACATCCAACGAATGACGCTGATATACCGGATTCCGTTCCTCGCGTCCGCCCAGTTCCTCCGGTGTGCCTTTGAACTCGCGGAGTTCGCCCGCAACGATGGCGTAGAGCGGATTCATCGCGCCCGAAAACTCCACGATGCGTGAGTCGAGGTCAATCATGCAGAGGCACATATCCATGCCGTCGTCGTTGTTGGTTTCTTTTTGGCGGAGAACAGTTTGCAATTCATGGTGCAGTTCGTTCAGAATCAAGTCAGGGTGCGGGTCTAAGAGACGCTGAGTAATATCGTTCAGCAAAGAATTGCCGATAAGGCTCATAAACGCGCCCGGTACGCCGTGTCCGGTGCAATCAACCGCCGCAACAAAGACCAAACCTTGCACATGGCGACACCAGTAGAAATCACCCGACACCACATCTTTCGGACGGAAGAAAATAAAATGTTCTGGCAAGAGGCGGTTGAGCGTTTCGGTGGAAGGCAGCATTGCGTCTTGGATGCGCTTGGCGTAGCGGATGCTGTCTTGGATGTTGCGGTTGAACTCTTCCACAATAGCTTTTTGGCGGATGATTTCCTCTGTGCTTTCGGCGTTCGCAATGGCGATAGCGGCGTAGTTGGCGAGGGTTTGGAGAGTGTCCAAATCGGTTTCGGAATAGGCATTACGCTCATAGCTTTGCACCGACAGAACGCCGATTGGTGCGCCTTCGAGCAGGAGCGGGACATAGAGAAGGGATTTAGCATAGTCTCCCGTAACGCGCACAACGTTTACTTTCTCCCGAAACGACGGAATATAATTCATACCTTCCACATCTACATCGTTGATAAACACTGGTTTTTGCTCACGAATGCTCCATACAGGAAATTGGTTTGTGTCGTGTAAATCCCGCTCGTAGGGCGGAAAACGCTCGCCCTTGTCCATGGCAAGTTTGTACTCAATCACGCCTTTGACTGCGCGGATAATCCCAATCCCGAACACCGTTGCATCCATGACTTCGGCGACACGGTTGTACAAATTCGTGATAATCGTCTCAACGGCAAGCGAAGCCGTAAGGCTGCGCCCAACCTCGCTCATCACTTCCAAACGCTCACGCGAGACGGTGATTTCGGCGTTCTTTTCACTCAGTTGCGTGTTGGCAAGCTGAATTTCGCGGGCTTGTTCTTGGACTTCTTTTGTGCGAATCTCGACGATGCGCTCCAATTCTTCCGCCTTAGCGCGTAAACGCCGCGTCCGCCAGCGAAAACCTTGATAACTCGTGCTGCCGACAAACAGCACACACAGCCCATAGAACCACCACGTTTCCCACCAAAAGGGTGTTATGCTAAATTCCACCCACGCGCCTGTTTCGTTCCACACACCGTCGTTGTTGCAGGCAATGACGCGAAAACGGTACGTGCGCCCGCGTGGAAGATTGTTGTAATACGCAGTGCGGCGGTTGCCTACTTCAATCCAATCTTTATCGTAGCCCTCCAAGATGTATTTGAACCTCACCCGCTCGGCGGCAGTGAGGCAGGTGGCGGTATATTGAAATTCAAGTTTTTCGGCGGTGGAAGGGAGAGTGCTTGCAGAGGTAGAAGGTACGCCATCCACGCGCACTTCTTCCACAATCACATTTGGAGGAATGGGGTTTTTGTAGATTTTACGTGGGTCAACGACCACCACGCCCGCAGCATTAGCAAACCATATCCGTCCGTCGGTGGAGCGCCATGCCGCAGGAGTGCGCCCGCCGTTACACTCGGCAACCTTCATTCCATCAGCTTTGCCAAAGATCGTGCAGGAAATACGCGGTTGTTTGCCGTCCATGAAGGCGTTCAGTTCTGCTTTACTTACGCGGAACACTCCAAGATTACAACTCATCCAAAAATTACCTAACCTGTCGTCCACGATGCTGTACACATTCTCGTCGAACAACCCGTGTTCAGTTCCGCAGTGCGTGAATTTCCCATGTTTGTAGCGGTGTAAACCACCATTGCCCATACCAAGCCATAATGCGCCTTCCGAGTCTTCCATGAGATAAATAACATGATTTTGGCTCAAGCCATTTGCCGTTGTATATTTCTCCAGAGTTGAGGCATTGGGGCGGAGAGCATTCAAGCCGCCAGATGTGCCAATCCATATCGTCCCGTCGCGCCCTTCGGCAATGGCACGAAGTTGGGTGTTGCATAAACCATCTTTTTCTGTAAAGGTTGTACATTTGCCATTCTCAAGATATTGTAAGCCGCCATTCCACGTGCCAATCCACATCCGCCCTTTGCTATCCTCGAAAAGAATGCGAATGTTATTGCCAAGCAGCCCATTTGCAGTTGTGTACGTCTTGATGACGCGCCCCTCTTTGACGCAAGAAACACCACTTTCAGCAGAACCAACCCACAGTACACCGTCTCTGTCCTCTACAAGAGCAGTTCCGGCATTGCTGAGTAAACTGCTTTGTTGCTTGTTCACAAAGGTAAAGATTCCGTTCTGAAATCGTGCTACTCCTGCATCATTGGTATTGAAATACATTGCTCCATCGCGCCCTTGCAGAAGAGACCATGTGAAATCTGAAGAAAGACCGTTTTCCTTTGAATAGCTTGTGAACGAAGCATTTGCTAAAAGATTTATACCTCCTTGCTGACAGCCAATCCATACCATACCTTCACGGTCTTGTAAGAGAATATTGATAGCATTACTTGCTAGACCGTCTCTTACTTGATATGACTCAAAAGAACGTTTTGCCTCTGTACGCCTCATAATACCTTGTGTTGCCGTCCCTATCCAGAGTGTTTTTTCTGTGTCTTCATAGAGTGCAGTAATCACGTTATCCGTTAGTCCAGTTTTCTCGGTGAAGGTGGTGAGGATGGTGAGAGTCGTTGATGTTTCTTGTGCTTCCTGCAAGCCGCCATTCGAGCCAATCCAAAGGTTGCCCCGATGGTCAATCATAAGAGAACGAATAATATCGTCTGCCAAACCGTCAGTACGGCGAAAAGTCCGTACTGCTCCCTGAGGAAGAGATTGAGGAGAAGAAGGGAAAGCAGACAATCCGCGCTGCGTACCGACCCACAGAATGCCGCGTACGGTATCAGCACACAAAGAAAGAACGGCGTTATCGGGCAAGCCTTCGCTTGTTGTGAAGCGGCGCAGTGATGTCGAGCCTTGTTCCCACACGTACAAACCAGCACTTGTGCCAATCCACACGCGCCCGTGCAGCTCTGCAAGCGTACGCACTTCGGCAGTTGCTTCGATGCTGTGCTTGGTAAAGAGACCGTGTTGCATTGAGAATAAGCAACCATTTAAGCCGCCGCCCCAAAGCTCACCAGTACTTGTTTCCATGAGTGCGCTGATATATTTATCGGTAACGGCGGGGGCATTGTCTTTATAGAATACTTTGAAATTTTGCCCGTCGAAGCGCACCAATCCCTCTTGTGTGCCTATCCACAAGTAGCCGTCGCGTGTTTGGCAGAGGGCTTGGGCGGAGTTTTGGGGTAGCCCGTTGTCTGCCGTCCACACGTTGTGGCGGTATTCGGAGATAGGTTTTGTGGGGTCAAGCCCACGCACTTGAGGTTTTTCCTGTGCCTTCACTATTTCATTTTCACACCAAGACAGTATGAACACTACGATACAGCAGATTACACCACGCGAAACGAACAGAGATGCCATAACTCAACAGAAGAAGAGAGGTAGAACATTGGACAAAGAGTTTTTCCCGTTCTGAAAAATAGCAATTCTCCGCAAGAAAATGAAAACAATTTGTGAACGATTGTTTTTGAGGAAATGCCCCCTGCCAAAATCTTCCGTTTCCGCTCCACACCCGACCTGTAGCCGCTCATTCTCGCTGCTTTACAATGCAGTAATTTTTTCGTAAATTGAAAGCAGCTTTGAAACAAAATGAGAATCATAATGCCCACTCATACCTACGAAATTTCTATCCGATGGAGCAGCGAAGACCAAGCATTTCTCGCCTCTGCACCTGAATTAGCGGGCTGCATAGCGCATGGAGAAACGGATATTGAGGCATTGAATAATCTCCATGAAGCAATGCAATTATGGCTGGATACGGCAAAAGAGTTTGGCGACGCAATTCCAGTGCCACGAAATGCTCGTGTTTATGCGGCGTAGAGCTATTTCAAACACCCTTTTTCTCCCCCGTCAAAATCTTCTTTTTCCGCTCCACGCCCCACCTGTAGCCGCTTACGTCGCCACCTGCACGAATAACACGATGGCAAGGATTGATGAGCGCGACCGGATTCGATGCACAAGCACTCGCAACAGCGCGGCTTGCAGACGGCTTACCAATTTCTTCGGCAATTTCTGAATAACTGCGTGTTTCGCCACACGGAATTGCCCTAAGTGCTGACCACACCTGCGCTTGAAAGGCACTCACTTGAATATCCAACGGCAAGGAAAGAAGCGCGTCGGAGGTTTCTTGGTTCATGGTTTCGATGAACTCAAGGATTGTGTCGCACCATTCCCAAAACTTTTGCGGATGATTTGTGGAAATGATTGCCTCTTCCATTTCTCCGATAAACTCTGCACCAATACACGGGTCGTAAGCAAATTGCACTGAACAAATTCCTTTGTCCGTCGCGGCAATCAGCACGTAGTCAAATTTACATTCCCGCACTTCCACATACATCACCGCGCCTTTGCCATTTTTTTTGTACGATGCAGGAGTCATACCCAGCATCACGTCTGCCTTCTCGTACAGACGCGAACTTGAGCCGTAGCCCGCTTCGTGCATTGCCTCAGCAACCGTCGCACTTGATTTCACGAGGCTTTTGAAGCGATTCAGACGAAACGCATCCGCAAATTCTTTCGGCGAAATGCCCAGAACACTTGTAAAGGTGCGCTGTGCGTGGTCGCCGCGTAAAGCCACTTCTGCGCCGATTGCCTCCAAACTCACGCTTTCATCAGGGTTTTCGGTGATTTGCCGTGCAATAAAGGCACAGATTTTTTGCACCAGCTCAAGGTTCGCATCGGGGAAGCCGATTTGGTCGGGGCTGCAGCGTTTGCAAGCGCGGAAGCCGTGTTTGTGCGCTTCTTCGGGCGAAAGAAAATACGCAACGTTTTGCTCTAAAGGTGTCCGCGAAGAACACGACGGACGGCAATAAATCCCCGTTGTTTTCACGGCAAACCAAAACACGCCGTCGTAACGGCGGTCTTTGGCGAGAACGGCTCTCCAAAGCGCGTCGTAGCTTGCTTCTTGAAGAATGGTGAGTGTTTCTTTCACAGAAACTGTGATTTCGCTCTGCATAGTGAGAGTTGCTGCCATAGAAAAATCTCCGAAAGCGTTGATGTTTGCTTGATTCGGGGGCAAAATAGCATTTTTCCAACGGGGAATCTATCCGATTTTTGTGGTGCAATTTTGTGATGGTATTTTTTTGTATTTTTGTGGGGCAGGAATTTTTTCACCATCAATCTGAATAACACGCTATGATACAAGCTACCTTCAAAGAATGGACGCTCGACACGATTGACGAAGCGTTTGGAACGAAGCAAGTACGGCATTTACCAGCTTTAGATTCGCTACTAGCGCATTCCTACATATGTGATGATTTTGAGAAACGATATATCAATGACCTCCGCGAACAATACTTTTTCGGAGGCGATGAATGGAACGAGGTGGAGTTGGAAAATAAATTCATCAGTCCGCTCATTGTGTTTGCCAAAATTGATAATCTTCAATTTGCCTATTTTCTTGAACGTCCCTTGAGTGCCATCGTGGGTGAATATGAGCTTTCAGGGCGTGTAGATGGCATGATTGCCACTGGCTATCGTAGTCCTAAAAAACCATTTTTTTGTCTTGCCGAATACAAACGCCAAACTGACCCCGACGGCAACCCCAAAGCTCAAACACTTGTATCTTTGCTTGCTGCACAATCACTCAATGGCAATGCGGCACAGCCAGTGTATGGCTGTTATGTCATTGGCAATACATGGTACTTTATGGTTTTAGAAGGCACTACATACGCTATTTCCAATGGTTTTTTCTGCACCACCGACGGTATCTTCGACATCTTCCGCATCTTGAAAGGCTTGCGCATGGCGATTGAAAACATTCTTGATGCACAAGTAAAGTAATTCAGGTCAAAAACCGCACAAAATCTGCTCCGCCGCCACATCGAAGAAGTATCAAGCTCCACGTCTGCGAGCGGTTCTTTTTTGTATTTTCTCTGTAGCTGGTAAAATCTCAGTTTCAACGATGCGGTGCGAACTAAAGTTGCTTAAATACAGCTAAATTCGTATTTTATCTGTTGCTATTCACGACGAACACTGCAATTTCCTATCTATTTCATTTTTTACCGCGTAGTATGACCACCATAACAACACTTTCCCGCTTGATATTGCTCACATCCGCCCTGTTCCTTCTTGTGCAAACACAGGCACAGAGCCAAGATACCACAAAAACACAACCAACAACCGCACAACCAACAACCGCACAAAAATCGTTAGAAGATTTCAGCTTGGAAGATTTGCTGAATGTAGAAATTGCCGTTGCGTCTGGCAAAGGAAAAGCGCTTTCGCAGCGCGAGTCGCCTAGCATTGTAACGCTTATCACGCGGGAAGAAATCATCAATTCAGGTGCACGCGACATCACCGATGTGCTGCGCTTAGTGCCGGGCTTCGAGTTTGGCTTGGATGTGCAAGGTGCTGTGGGCATAACGATGCGTGGGAACTGGGCGCATGAGGGGAAAATTTTGTTTCTGTGGGATGGCATTCCCATGAACGAAACACTCTTCGGTACCGTGCCGCTTGGCAATCGTTTTCCGCTCTTTCAGATTGAACGCATTGAGATTATTCGCGGTCCAGGCTCGGCAATTTTCGGTGGTTTTGCGGGAATGGCGGTCGTAAACGTCATCACACGCACCATGCAAAATATTGCACAGCCAGGCGGCAAGATTGGTGATGTTGCTATCAACTACTCTGGCTCGGTCATGGGAAGCCTGATGACGCAAGGGCTTGGACGCTGGGGTGTGGACCAAACTCTGGGAGCGCAATTTGGGGATGTGTCTGTTACATTGGGGATGTACGGGCAGCGCGGTGTGCGCAGCGACCGTAGTTTTGTGAGCGAATTAGATGGGAAAACATACTCAATGCGGCAATATTTTACGGATAATGCTCAGAGCTATAATCTTGGCATAAAAGGCTCGCAGTGGTTGGTGCGGGCTATCTACGAAGATTCTCAGCTTGGCTATCCTCAGCCCGATACCGCAGGAACGATACGTCTGCTTACTACGCGCTTCCCCGTTTTTTCCGCCGATGCGCAATACACTTTTTCTCTCAGCGACAAAGTACAGCTTACGCCACGTGTTTCCTATACCAACCAAACACCCTGGGCAACCACCGATATTGAGGCGCGACGAACAAATTTTTACTATGAAAAAACTACGTCCCGCTTGACGGGCAATCTCACGCTCGCTGCCGAACTTTCGCCACAGATAAACGTTACTGCTGGCGCAGAATATTTTCTTGATAACGGCTTTGCCTCCGATGCGTCGCTGCAAGCAGGTGCAGGCTTTGCTGATGGCAAACAGTCTGTATCGTATTCAACTATTTCTGCATTTGCACAAGGGGTATTGACTAGCGACATAGCAAACGTAACGCTGGGAGCGCGATTCGACAACCATAGCCGCTTCGGTGCAGCATTCGCGCCACGCATCGGCATTACCAAAGTTATTGACCGCTTTCACTTCAAAGCCCTCCTCAGCCGCGCCTTTCGCGCTCCGACGATAGAAAATATCGACCGCAATGCCAGCATCAAACCCGAATTTACGACCGTCATTGAAGGCGAACTCGGCTATCAGTTTTCCAACACCGTTTTTGCAACGCTCAATGTTTTCGACATTGATATTACTGACCCAATTATCTACTTTTTTGGTGGTGCGCAGGGCGGCTATAAAAATGCAACACGCATGGGAACACGCGGCGCAGAAGCCGAAATACGCTGGCGCGATAAAAACATCAATCTTGCGGCTTCGTACTCGTTCTCTACGGTGAATCAGAATGAAGTGGAACTCTACACTGCTCCCCAGACAACCGCACAAATGCTTGGTATGCCGCAACACAAAGTCGCGGTGAATGCCTCAGTGAATATTACGCCCGACCTGAGCGTCAATCCCTCGTTTGTGTATCTGTCTGAACGCTATGCGCCCGTGAGTTTTATGGGCAGGGGTGGCATGATTCAACGCACCATCAATCCTTTTGAAGCGGCAGGATTGCTGAACGTAAACATAGCATGGACTCCCGAAATAAGCGGTCTGCGCTTAATGACCATCAGTCTTGCGGCAATGAATGTGCTGGATGCAAACTACCAATTTATCAGCCCCGTGAGCAATGGAAACAACCCGTTTTCGGGCGCGTCGCGCGAGTTTGTGTTGCGGTTGTCGATTCGGTAGAAAGAGAAGAAAGTTTTTTTATTCACTGCGCTAAACGATGTAGATGAGATGTAGTCCACCTTTCGGAGGTGGACTACATCTGAAACAACATCTAAACATTTATACACCAGGAACAATGCTTGCCTGCATTTCACCTTCAGCAAGATTGGCAAGTTTCCGCAGTTCAATCACAACATCAACACATTCCCGAATAGCCGCATCGTGGCTAACAAAAATCACCATTTTATCTCGGTATGCTGTAAGAATATTCTTCAAAATTACGTCTTTTGTTGCGGGGTCTAAGGCACTCATGCTCTCATCAAGCACCAACACATCTGGCTCACGAAGCAATGCCCGTGCAATACCGATGCGCTGGCGTTGCCCGCCTGAAAGATTTGTTCCGCGATATTGCAGCACCGTATTGTAGCCTTCTGGCAAAGAGTCAATAATTGCCTCAACCGCCGCTAACGACGCGGCGTTGCGCAAGACTTCCTCGCTTGCTTGGAAACCATATTCGATATTATTGCGGACAGTATCGTTGAAAATAATGGTTTCTTGTCCGAGCAAAACAATGTGCTGGCGCACACTCTTTTCCTCCACCGCCGCAAGCGATAGAGAGCCATTCAGCAACACGTTGCCTGAACTTGGCTCTTGAAATTTCAAAATAATATCCAACAACGTGGATTTACCCGCACCTGATTCTCCCATAATTGCATAGCTTTTCCCTGCTTCAAAGGTCATGGAAAACTGTTTCAGAATTGGCTGCTCTTCGGTGTACGCAAACGAGATATTCCGCAATTCAAGAGAACGAATCGGCGCAGTTATGGCGATGGTAGTGTTTGTTTGCTTTGAAACGAGCGCGTTATCGCGTGTGGTAATAATTTCGCTAATATCCTGCCCAGCTTTGGTGTCCGATACAATTTTAACAAAAACATTCACTGCCTCGCCAATAGCCATAAAGAACCGCATAAGAAAAATCAGCAATGTTACGGCAAAAGCATAATTGAACGCAGCACCGCTTAATTGCGCGCCAATCAAGATGAACAGCCCAAACGTAATCACCAGGAGTAGCATCGGAAAGAGCTTCCCAAGCAGGCTAAAAAAGCCGATGAGAAACACATGGCGTTTGTGAATATACGCATGAATACGAAAACGCTTGGTAACGTACTCCTCCGCTACAAAGGCGCGAATAGAGCGCACGGCATTCAGCGCATCAATAAACAGCGAACTGCCTTCCCGCGAACTCTCGGTCAATGCCACGCCCAAACGATGAACTTTGCGCAAAATACCAAACGAAATCACGCCGCTCACGCCAAGAAAAAGAATCACACCGATTGCAGTAATGGGAGAGTAAATCGCAATCGTGTAGTAATACAGGCTAATCAGCACCACAAAACTACTAAATCGAACAACCGTAGCAACGGTATTACACGCTCTGCCAACTTGTTCCGATGACAATGACGTATAATATCCAATGCTTTTTCGCTCTATTTCTGCGATGCTCGTGTGACACAAAACATTCTCCAACCCTTGTGAAATCAGGCTTGCAGGCATGAGATTCTCCGTGATGAGCATGAGCATTCTCTCGCCCAATATCTGCAAAATAATCCTAAATGCAAAAATGACGATAAACGCTAAGAAAATGTATTTGGGCGAGGAGGATTTTAATTGCAGGAGCGACAATATCTGAATTACGATGTTGCTTTGTGAGGGCGGTTTGCCAGCAGCAATTTCAGAAAGCGGGATAAATGCGTTCATTGCTAATGCTTCAAACATCACCGAAATTATCATCAGAGCAAGACACCAATACAATTTTGGGTAATGGCGAAACGAAAATCCAAAGATTTGTCGGAGATAGTCCAGACGAAGATTACGGAGAGCTTGCACAATCCGCTTCGGCGAGGCAATTTTGAGCATGAACGGAAAAACAAAAATTCAAGAAAACACTATCCAAATAATATCCATTGTGCGACAAAGCGAGAATCTGTCTGCCTTTATCGCAGCAAAATCTCGCTTTGGTGAACATCTTTTTAGCTAATACGCTTCAACCAAGCAGAGGGCCAATGCGTGATATTATCGGTCAAATTACTTTCGTTAAAGGGCCAAGTTGGTTGCTCAATCACAAAATTTGGATGCTTTGCCGCAAACTCTTTTGCTGCTTCCACAGGATTATCCTGCTTCCAATCCGCATGACCACGCGGAACATCGTGTAAATCTTGCATACTGCCGTCGGTAGCAACAATATACGAACCAACGCTAACTATATCGTGATACATGGCTAATTCGTCGGCAACATGGTCTTTTGTGTGGTTGGAATCCAAAATAACTAACACTCGCTCATCAGGTTTAATCATAGATTTCACCTGATTGACAATGCTCGCGTCCGTTGAGCTGCCTTCTAAAAGCGTCATCAAAGGAAACATTTCATGCTCTTCAATCGCTTTGCGATTATGCGGGCGAATTTCAATATCCACGCCGATAATACGCCCTTTCCCCATCGCTTTGCACAAACTGGCATAGAAAATCAACGACCCGCCATGCGCAATACCCGTTTCCACGATAACATCTGGCTTTACAGCATAGATAACTTCTTGCATCCGCACAATATCTTCGGGAAGTTGGATAATTGGTCTGCCCATCCATGCAAACGAATAGACGTACTTTTGATTCCACCCCACTTTCAGCCAATGATGCGACAAATACCGAAATGCTTCGTCGGAATAGAGCGGATGCGTTTCTGTGCGTTGCCCATCCTCGACGCTGAGTGTTTTTGCTTCGGTATCAAGGGAAAGTTTCATGCGATTCTCCAGAAAAAATAGTTAAAAAGATTGTCGTTGGGATTGATAGTATGCAGCAAACTCATCCCACGCCTGCGCTTCCGACCATTCGGGACAAAGCAGCCGCGCATTGTCGGTATTGACGCGCAGCATCGGTTCGGAAAAATCTGTTTGCGTACCAAGCTGAAATTCACACGGCAAATTCAAGCGCGGGCGAAGTTCGGTTGCCAAGCGTTCTGCAAATGTTCCTTGAGATTCCACGTAACCACTTGGGTTGAGCCTGAGCATTTCTACCAAGCCTTTATTCGCAGCATTGGCGGCGCACCGTTCAACGAACACACGATAGGCTTTTGCTAGCAAACTCACGGGAATATTATCGCGCACATACAGCGGCGTAGAAACGTTGGGAGCTTTTCCCGCAAACCATTCTCGAATCATATACCGCGTAAAACGAGCTTCTTCAAACGGTCCAAAGGGATTTGGAATCACAAATTTTCCCAACGGAACACCGTGTTTTGCTGCATAAAACCTGACGAGTTCCGACGTAAGCCACTTCGACAAACCATATGGCGAGACCGCATCGCCAGAGCCAGAACTTACGCCCTCACCGCGCTCAAAGACGCTCCCGCTCAGAACAAGCGGACGCTTCCCAAGCACATTCAGAACACCAACGATATTGTCCGTATTCGCTGCAAGTGCTGGAACAGGCTTAAAATCAGGGCTTTTGTAATTTGTTACGTCCGCGCCATGATGACACAACACATCAAACCGTGAGGAATCCAGTGCCGCGAGAAACCCGTCATCGCCAAAGCGACAATTCCACAACGGTTCTGCACTACCGAGAAGCCGCTCTACGCGGCGATTGCGAGGCTCTTCCGTGTACGAGGCGGCATTGGAGCGCGTTAGCACTGCCGTTACGCTGTGTCCAGCGCAGGCAAGTTCTTCAGCAAACCACATCCCAGTAAGAGAACTTCCGCCTGTTAGAAGAATTTGCAATGCCATGAGAATGAAAATGACGCGAATGAAAGGACGAAAATGAAATTACCCGAAAACTTGCAACGATGGAATTGGAACAACAAATTTCCCGCCCCACGAGCGAATATGAGCGAGTTGCTGCATCACTTCATCTTTGATATTCCAAGGAAAAATCAGCACAAAGTCTGGCTGAACTTCATCAATCGCGGACGGCGCAACAACGGGAATATGCGTTCCAGGCAAGTATTTACCTTGCTTGTGGGGCGAAGCATCTGCCACGCTTGGTATCAAATCTGGCTTTATGCCGCAATAATTCATCAGCGTATTGCCTTTTGCCGCCGCGCCGTAGCCCATGACCGTCTTTCCTGCGCGTTTCTGCTCAATCAAAAAATTCAGCAAGTCATATTTTACCGTATTGGCAGCATCTTGAAATCCTTGATAATACTCAATCGTCGTCAGCCCCGTGCTGCGCTCGCGCTCAAGAAGTTCTGCAACGCGCTCTGTTACAGGCTTCTCCGTATCGCTGAGATGCCGTGCAAAAATGCGCAACGAGCCTCCGTGCGTGGGAATTTCTTCTACATCAAAAATTGTCAAATCATGCTTGGCAAACACTGCTTGGACGGTTGTGAGCGAAAGATAGGAAAAATGCTCGTGATAAATGGTATCGAATTGATGATGCTCGACAAGCCGCATCAAATGTGGGAATTCCATTGTTACAACGCCCTCTTCGGCAAGCGCAATCGCCATACCGCCAACAAAATCGTTAATATCTGGCACGTGCGCCAGAACATTGTTGCCCAAAATCAGATTCGGTTTTTGTTCGCTGTGAATGAGCTTTTCCGCAAATGCCTTTCCAAAAAACTCGCACACCGTGCGCACACCCTTTTCCCGTGCGGCTTCGGCGGTATTGGCAGTTGGCTCCACGCCCAGTACGGGGATTCCCTTCTTGTGGAAATATTGCAGCAAATAGCCATCGTTGGACGCTATTTCCAGAACAAATGAGCTTGCATCGTAGCCAAAGCGCGGAATCATCATTTCAACGTACTGTTCGGCATGGTGCAACCAGCTTTTTGAGAACGACGAAAAATAGACGTATTCGCCGCTAAAAATCTCATCTGCTTTTTTATACTCGTCAATTTGCACCAACCAGCACTGATGACAAACCTGAATATGAAGCGGGAAAAAGGCTTCCGGCTCATTGAGCTGCTCCGAGCGCAAAAATGAGTTCGATGGCGGACTATTCACCAAGTCAATGAATGTGTGTTGAAGCGGCGTAGAGCAAAAGCGGCAATTCACAGTGCAATGCCTTCAAAATCGTGGGACAACAGTGGATACGAGCGGTCTTTTTCCGACATCACGGCAATCTCCGCCGACACACGCACATTCAAGCACGGGTCGTCGAAACGCACACCTTTGTCGCAAGCGGGCGTGTAGTACTCGGTGTGATGATACAACAATTCGCTGTTTTCTTCCAACGTCAGAAAGCCGTGCGCACAGCCTTCGGGAATCAAAATCATGCGCATATTTGTTGCCGATAGTTGAACCTGAAGAGAGCGCAAAAACGTGGGCGAACCGCGACGAATATCAACAACAATATCTTCTACCGAGCCGCGAATGCAGCGTATGAGCTTGGTTTCGGCGGCAGGCGGAATTTGATAATGCAAACCGCGAAACGTGCCTTTGGCGAGATTCCATGAATGATTGAACTGCACAAAGTCTTTCGTAAAGCCAATCGAAGCAAACTCATGTTTGCAAAACGTCCGCGCAAAACTCCCGCGATTATCCTGCAACGGCGCAAGCTCTATCGTGAACACGCCCGCGATGGCTGTTTCCTGAAAGGTCATACCGCACCTCCGCTCATCGCATCTCCGCTCGCCGCAAGACTGCGCGATTCTAACGCTTTCATGTACGCAGAAATTTGTTCGGTGCTAACGCGGCGCATATCTTCGCCAGCAGCATATCGCTTGTACCAATCGGCAGTCATGGCAAATGTTTCTGGCATCGTCAGAACAGCTTTCCAGTTCAGCATTCGTGCGGCTTTCACGGCATCAAGCTGTAAATAGGTGGTTTCGTGCGGCTGGTCTGTTTGAGCAAGTTCTATCGGCAAAGCCTCGCCCCACAATTCGCTCATTATCTGAACAATTTCACCAACAGACACTTTTTCGCTGTATGCTGGCGCGAAATTCCACGCGCCAGAGAGCGTTGCGCCTTGCTTGTACAATGCCTCTGCCAACACCAAATACCCGCCAAGCGGCTCTAATACGTGCTGCCAAGGGCGCACCGACTGTGGAAAGCGGATAGTGAGTGCCTCGCGGGAAAGTATCGCACGAACAATATCTGGCACAATGCGGTCTTTCGCCCAATCTCCGCCTCCAATCACGTTTCCTGCGCGCGCCGAAGCAAGAGCGATGCGGTGTTGGGAATAATTATCGGGATGAAAGAACGATGTTGTGTAGGCGGAAATAGCCATTTCAGCAGCAGCTTTGCTGGCACTGTATGGGTCGTAGCCGCCCAAGCGGTCGTTTTCTCGATAACTCCAAATCCATTCAGCATTTTCATAGACTTTATCGGTGGTAATCATCACGGCAGAGCGCACCGTTCCAACGGTTCTGATTGCTTCGAGCACATTAACCGTGCCCATCACGTTGGAGGCAAATGTTTCGTGCGGAAGCGCGTAGGACAAGCGTACAAGCGGCTGCGCAGCAAGGTGGAACACAATTTCAGGCTGGTGTTCCTGCACAATGCGCATAAGATGCTCTGCATCTCGAACGTCGCCAATCACCGATACGCAGGAAGCCGCAAGATTACTCGCTTCGTACAAACTTGGCTCGGTAGGCGGCTTCAGAGCATAGCCCACAACCTTCGCACCCAGCATCTCCAACCACAATGCAAGCCACGCGCCCTTGAAGCCAGTATGCCCTGTGAGAAGAACGGTTTTTCCTTGCCAAAAGTTTGGTGAAATCATAGTTGAAGGATGATTATTCCGATGTTTGAATTTCGATACGTGGACGGAAAAGAAGCCAACATCAGCACCAAATTATTACCACATTTTCCATGGCGCATTACCGCTTGCCCAGAGTTCTTCCAATTTCATTTTATCGCGGAGCGTATCCATCGGCTGCCAATATCCTGTGTGCTTGTAAGCAGAGAGCTGCCCTTGATTTGTCAGCGATTCCAACGAAGTACGCTCCCAGATTGTTTCATCGTCTTCTATCACATCAAAAATGCTCGGCTCCAATACAAAAAAACCACCGTTTATCCACGAACCATCGCCTTGCGGTTTTTCTTGAAAACGCTCTATTTTCGCGCCTTCTATTTCCAACGAACCAAAGCGTCCTGGCGGCTGCACGGCTGTTAGCGTGGCGGCGCGTCCTTCTTTGCGGTGAAAGGAAATAACATCTTGGATATTCACATCGCTGACACCATCGCCGTAGGTCATGCAAAACGTTTCATTGCCCAGATACTCTCGTACACGCTTGAGACGACCGCCTGTTTGGGTTTCATCGCCTGTGTCCACCAGCGTTACACGCCATGGCTCGGCATGGTTGTTGTGAACTTCGACGTTATTCCCGACCATATCGAAGGTAACATCAGATTGGTGGAGGTAATAATTCGCAAAATATTCCTTCACAACATAGCCTTTGTAGCCTAAACATATCACGAAATCGTTGATTCCGTAATGCGAGTACATTTTCATGATATGCCACAAAATCGGCTTTCCGCCAATATCGATCATGGGTTTGGGCTTAACATGAGTCTCTTCGCTAATGCGAGTGCCGAGTCCTCCGGCAAGAATGACGGTGCGCATAATGGCAATGAATTGGGAGAATAATGGGGAATGTATCCTTGAATTCAGAAGCAGATTCACGAAGCAAGCTCAGTACTATACGGAAACATCTTCAGTAGTGGCACAGACATTCTTGTCTGTGAGTGTTTACGCGGGGTTCAGGCGACAAACACAGACAAGAATGTCTGTGCCACTGAAGACTGATTTTATACGCACTACAAGAGTTTGGTATGGTACGTAGCGAAGCAATATTGCAGCAATACACATTTGTAGAACGACAAAAAAGCTCCATAACGACAAAGCCTCATCCGCACTCAAATACCTAAAATATGAATGCGGACGAGGCTCTGATAAATATTCTTACTCACCGACAACAACGTAGGAAATACGCGGCTCGAAGGGGAAACGGCGCACAGCGAGCGTTGAAAGATTAAACTTCTCCAGCACAGCCGTTGTTTCGCCTGGAAACGCTTCTTCGTTGAGTTCATCAAACACGATAATACCGCCTTTGGGAACGCGCGGAGCAAATTGCTCAAGTGCAATCCGTGTTGGCTCGTAAATATCAAAATCTAAGTACAAACAGCTTACAATCAAGTGAGGGTGGTCGAGAAGGAACTGCTTGCTTGTTTTTGCAAAATCACCTTTGACCAACTGTACTTTCGGAAAATGGTTCAAAAAGCGATTCATGTCGTAGAGTTCAATCGCACGTTGCAAATCCTCATACGCACCCTGCACTCGAAAACCGCCCTCGTGCAAATGCCCTGATTTCCGCTCTTGCAAGCCTTGCAAATCCTCTTCTGCAATCGAAGGAAAGCCGTCGAAGGTATCAAAACCAATGATGCGACGCTGAAAATTATACGGCTCTAAAATCGTGCTGAGTTGCGCAAATGCCATCAGACCAACACCATAAAACACGCCGCACTCAACGATTGAGCCTTGCACATCCAAAACTTTCTTGAAAATTTCGTACCGTGCCATGAAACGCGCAAGATTTTGACGCGGAACGAACTTGGTAAAGTTTTCCAGTTTCTCCGTATTCGAGCCAACGCTCTCGGCAAAATATCGCTCCAACGATGCACGAAAGCTATAATCCGTTGCTGATTGCGTCACGGGGTCGTGCGATGCTGGCGAGGTATCATGCGCCTTGTGAACTTTTGTCGGTGCTTTCACATCCACCTTTGCGACCTCAGCGTTTTTTGTTTCAGCATTTTTCGCTTTGGTTGTGTCTTTCGCACTTTTGGAGGCTTTTGCTTTTTTTGCCATTGATGTTGTTTTCTGAGAAAATAAAGAAAAAATGTTCAAGCACGTAGGCTGCTGCGTTGTATGTGTTTCGCGGTTAATTTTATGTTCTATGCACAATACAAATACAGATTACGCGGCAGCACGTGCGCTATCAGCATACGGCGCAGCGTACTCATCGGCTATCGGGCTAAAGTCGCTTGCCAAGAGGAAGTCTTTCAAATAGACATCCAATCCAGAAGCCTTACAATCAACGTTTGGTGCGCCTTTGCGCGCAAGTAGGTCGTCGAGGCTGATAGTGCGGAAATCAATACTAAAACGGGTTTTTCCAGAAGTATTTGGCGCAGTAGCGTGGAGATACGAACCAGAAAACACAAGCATTTCTGCGGCAGCCGAAACAATACGCATTTCGCCCGATTCATCAACTTTTTCGGTCGGGAGCGGATGTTTGCGAGTATCGGTTGTAATTTGGCTCGCAGCAAGCGTACGCCCTACTTCAATCCATTCTTTGTGATTGTAGGCATCGGAAGAATTCTGAATTGGTGCTGCCCAATAGTTCGTGTACATGGACATTGTTTGATTTACGTCCAAATCATAAATCGGGAACCACCAATTAAGTTGGCAGTCTGGCGCACCATACCAGCTATCGCGGTGTGCTTTGTAGGCATAGCCCACGCCAGCAGTCAAATATCCATCTGAGCTAACAACACGAAGACGCGGCACATCAAAGTATGTGCGTTCCAAATCGCATCCGAACTCTTTCAAAATATCACGAATCAGTTCTTTTGTTTTTTGGTGATTCGTAAATTTTGATTTCAATGGACCAGCGACCGTTACAAACTGCTCAACAGCCATATCGTATTGTGCTTTCTGCGGTTCTGCGCCAAACGCCTCGCTAATAAGCTCGTCAGCCCAATTACGCAGATTCGTTACGGCAGGGCTAGCGGTATGGAGGAGCAGATTACCATTGTAGATAGCTTCGCGGCGCTCTTGGTCGCTATACTTCGGATTTAAGCGGAGAGTATTCATGGGATAAACGAAAAATAAGGATGATGAATAATCAAATACTGTGGAGAGAATTTTTCTGTACTTTTTGAGCGATGAAATCTATCACGTAAAAACCTATCACGTAAAAACCTATCACGTAAAAATCTATCACGCAAAAAATACAGCCTTAAATTTACGATAAAATTGCGTTGTATGCAATACATTTGTTCACGGGAATATTATGCGAGTACAGGCAGGAACCGCTCAATACGGACACAAGAGCGTCTCTTTTGCATCATTTTTACCAATACGTTACACGCGAGGCACAACAGCGAAATATCTATCAATGAATGCTCGGCGTACTGCCAAATAGGTCTGGCTTTCCTCGACGCGCAACGATGTATGTTGGTTGTATTTTTCTACAAATGCCGACACGCGCTCTAAACGCCTGCGCACTGCCTGATTGCTATACGCATTCCCTTCCTGCGAGCGCAAAAAGCCCAGTAATTGCTGTATTTTGATGCTTTCTCCCAAAAGAAGATAAAAAGGCTTTGGAAGTACAGTTTTGGCTATGCGCTTGAGAATATTCGCGTCGTCATACTGAAGCATTTCATTGAGCGGTTGGTGCGCGAAGGCGGAAAGTAACTCATGCAACATTGCGTGTGCGTCATCAGATTTTATATCCGTTTCGGCAATCAGAGCAGCCGTGCAATATTCCACCAGTAGTTCATATTCACGCTTTTGAGTCTCCGTCATAATTGCGCGATTAAACTCCACTGTATATTGGGCTTGGCTGCCACTTGAACCAGGAATATACGACAGCACAGAATACAACGTCGGAAGAATAATTGTTTTGCCAGCAGCAGGAAGAGTTATGTTGAGAACAACAGAATATACATCGGGTTTGACAAACTCACCGTTGCAATACTGAATAACATCCTTCATATACCTTGTGCGAATAACAGCGCACACCAAGCCTTCGTGAGGGGCATTTTGATACTTCACACGCGCAAGGCTATCATCGCTAGTGTTATGCTTGCCTGGATAGCCATCGGTACGAAGTTCTGGCGTAAAATAATTGCGTCCATTTTTATTGACTACGCGCATTCGCTGACCATCTGCCACAGTATATTCTGGATGCTGCTCTAAAAACGCAATACATTCATCTATCGCCTCAGGGATGATAAAATCATCGTCGGAACACAAGGCAATGTAGGGCGTTTCTACTTGCTGAATCAGCGTATAAAATTTTTCTGTAAAACCTCGATTCGGCTTCCAGTTATAGCGCACGTGCGATGCGCTCGTGAGTGGATGCTCCAAAGGCGATTCGCTTGAATCTTCCACAATAACCTGTAATCCCGTCTCAGCATAATAGTCCAAATGCCGCGTTAGATAATGCGGGCGATTATAGGTTGGCGTAATGATTGTAATGAGATTTCGCTGCGATTGTTTCATGGTGATACTTCAGATGAAAAAGTTGTGAAAAATAGCACACAAAATACTTTTGTCAGACGACTATTCGTAATGCCCTTTCAGCGAATGCACAACAATTTCCGTTGCCGTCACTTCGTACACAATGCGGTCTGCATCGTTGATTCTCCGCGACCAGAATCCTGAAAGCGATCCTTTAAGCGGCTCTGGCTTACCGATGCCTTCAAAGGGAGTACGTGAGCATTCGGTCAAAATGCGCAAACAGCGTTGAGCTGTTTTGCGGTCAAGCGCAAAGAGGTCTTGCAATTCCTTGAGTGCTTTGGGTTCAAGCGTTACACGTCGCGTCAATGCTTGCTCCGTTTATGTGCGACAATAGCACCGATAATATCATACTGCTCATCTTGCTCAGAGGCTTCCACCATTGCGGCAAAATCTTCGCCAGCAATACTATAATCATACTCTGCACGGCGATTTGCCTCAATAACATCAAGCAAGGATTGCTCCTCCGATTCAATCACCACCTTTATCCGCTCTGCATCAATACTTGAGCGAATAGTGTCCAAGAATGCTGCGTTGAGGTCGGTTTTGTTGAGATGATAAACAAGCGTTTCCATAATTCAAATAAACATTGGTAAAACATTTGTGAAGCAAGGAATAGTGAGGTTTTGAGCGACATCACTTTAAATCCCGCACATTATCTTTCGGCGTACGGTCAATGAGCTTATTGTACGGGTCAATGCCCGCTTTGAACGGCTCTTCGTCCACCGTGATTTCAAGCCGAGTAACGTGCTGCTGACGGCGGACCGCCGGGCCAAGGTCAGCGATCTCGGCCTGGCCCGG